>CAYNOE010000349.1:0-3235 GCA_964398745.1 uncultured Lachnobacterium sp. | reverse complement strand
GAACATGCCAATGAATATCCTGAATTACAGAAATACGTCAAAATTTGATGGCTGCAATGACTGTGCAATTTAATTTTATGGAGAGTTATCAAGAAGGAAAACAAAACTTTGTGAATGTTTTAATAAAATAGTTCGTAATTGCAATTCGATGGTTCAGAAATTACAAGAGGCACATGATAACAGTATAGACACTAAAAATTTACTTGATCAAAAGGAAATGTATCTGAAAACATTAATTTCTTGTATTTGAAAAGAAATGTAATAAATATGCGCTTGACTAAAGAAACTGTTAATTTGGGAGTTATCAAACCGCTTGAACCAGATACAGCACCCGGATATATGAAATATTTACCCATATGGGCATGATTTAACTTGCTGGTAACTTACTGCTACCATTACGAAGAAAGGTGAAAAATGAAATTCAATTTTAAAATCCAACAATATCAAACCGACGCCGTTGATGCTGTGGTAAAAGTTTTTAACGGACAAGGCTTTCATGATAAAATTAATTATATCCGTGACCTCGGCAAAATGAAACCTGATGTTTCTCAGATAACACTGGGAGTGACAGAGGAAGAAATAGAACTGTATGACCCTATGGATGATATAGGTTATAAGAATGAAGTGCTGGAACTTTCTGATGAGCAGCTTTTGGCGAATATTCAGACTTTGCAGAGTCAGAACAATATCAAGATTTCTCCGTCTCTTGTAAAGGATTTAGGCAGATGCAGTCTTGATATTGAAATGGAAACCGGTACAGGAAAAACATATGTGTACATAAAAACGATGTTTGAGCTGAATAAAAAGTATGGCTGGAGTAAATTTATTGTTGTTGTACCGAGCATTGCAATTCGTGAGGGAGTGTATAAGTCTTTTGAAATGACAACTGACCACTTTATGGAACATTACGGTAAGAAAGCCCGGTTTTTTATATACAATAGCGCCAACTTAAACCAGCTTGATAATTTTTCCCAAAGTGCCGGTATCAATGTAATGATAATCAATACGCAGGCGTTTGCGTCTTCGCTGAAAGAGGATGGTAGAAGCAAGGAAGCCCGTATTATCTATTCTAAGCGCGATGAGTTCGGTTCGCGCCGCCCGATTGATGTTATTAAAGCAAACAGGCCGATTATTATTCTGGACGAGCCACAGAAAATGGGCGGAGATGTTACGAGGAAGGCACTTAAAAATTTTAATCCGCTTTTCAGTCTGAATTACTCGGCTACTCATGCAAAACAGCACAATCTTATCTATGTGCTGGACGCTTTGGATGCTTTTAATAAGAAACTTGTTAAGAAAATAGAAGTCAAGGGATTTGAAGTTAAAAACTTCAGGGGGACGGACAGCTATTTGTATCTTGAGCAAATTGTGCTGTCTGCAAAGAAGCCGCCTATGGCTAAAATGGAGATGGAAATTGGATATAATAAATCTGTCAATCGTGAATCCCGTATTCTTGGTGTGGGCGATGACCTTTATTATGTATCCCAGCGGATGGAACAATATAAAGGATATACAGTTTCTGAGATTGATCCATTGAGTGGAACAGTAACGTTTACAAATGGAGAAGTTATCAGAACCGGCGATGTGACAGGGGATGTATCTGAAAAGGATATGCGCCGTATTCAGATTAGGGAAACAATTCTTTCTCATTTTGAAAAGGAAGAAAAACTTTTTAATATGGGTATCAAGTGTCTGTCACTATTTTTTATTGACGAGGTTGCAAAGTACCGCCAGTATGATGAAAATGGCGATGAGGTACTTGGGGAATATGGTAAAATGTTCGAGCAGGAATATTTAAGTGTTCTTAATGATTATATTACTTTGTTAGACACACCATATCAGAAGTATTTGAAATCAACATGCAGTGATGTAAGCACCGTACATAAGGGATATTTCAGCATCGATAAAAAGACCGGAAGAAATATTGACAGCAAACTGAAACGTGGAAGTGAGTTTTCTGATGATATTTCTGCCTATGACCTGATTTTGAAGAACAAGGAACGACTGCTTTCCTTTGACGAACCGACACGGTTTATTTTTTCACATTCAGCGCTCCGTGAAGGCTGGGACAATCCAAATGTGTTTCAGATTTGTACACTGAAACATTCCGACAGTAATATGGCAAAACGTCAGGAGGTAGGCCGTGGACTCCGGCTTTGTGTAAATCAGGGCGGTAACCGAATGGATGTGCAAAGCTGCGGAGAAACTGTTCACGATATCAATACTCTTACAGTTATTGCAAGCGAGAGCTATAAAACCTTTGTATCTGATTTGCAGTCGGATATTAAGACTGTCCTTTACGACAGACCAACGGTTGCTGCCAGTGAATATTTTAAGGGCAAATATGTCAGGACCAACGATGTGTCTGTTCTGATTGATGACAATATTGCAAATGCCATTGAGTTTTATCTTATCCAGAATGGGTATGTAGATGTAAAGCGAAAAGTTACTGACAAATACCGTTCTGATGTGGCAATGAATACAGTAGCGGAGCTTCCGGAAGAATTAAAGCCTATGGCTGATGGTATTCACACCCTTATTCAGTCGGTGTATGATGACAGTATTCTGGAGGGGATGTTTACGAACGGACGTGAGACAAAGGTTAAGGAAAATCCGCTTAATGACAACTTTGCTAAGAAAGAGTTTCAGGCTCTCTGGAAAGAAATCAACCATAAGTATGCTTATACCGTAGAGTTTGAAAGCGGCGAGCTGATAAAGAAAGCTATTTCTCATATTAATGAAAGGCTTTTTGTTTCTGAGCTGCAATACACAGCGACAGTCGGCAGACAGAAAGCAGAAATGAATGAATATGAAGTAGGGCGGGGAACTTCGTTCTCTGGAGAAAAGTCAAAAACAAAAACCCTTAAACATGACCAGATAAGTCCGATAAAGTATGACCTTATCGGTAAGGTGGCAGAGGGGACGGTACTAACACGAAAAACTGTATCAGCAATCCTGCAGGGGATTAGGCAGGACAAGCTCTATATGTTCAGGAATAATCCGGAGGAGTTTATTTCAAAGGTTATTAAACTCATCAACGAGCAGAAAGCCACAATGATAGTCGAACATATTTCTTATGATACCATTGAGGGCGGATATGATTCAGACATTTTTACTGCTGGAAAGAATACGCAGAGCTTTGATAAGGCTTTTCTTGCAAAAAAAGCAATTCAGGATTATGTGTTTACGGATGGCTCGGCGGACAAGAGCATTGAAAAAAAATTTGTGGAGAATC
>CAYNOE010000348.1:0-3239 GCA_964398745.1 uncultured Lachnobacterium sp. | reverse complement strand
ACTATTCAGAACCCCCCTGGAATAAGATAAGCAGAATCGCCATGTCTGCATGTAAGAGTCTGTTTAGCTTATTCCAGGGGGGGTTGAATAGTTACATTGACAGAATCATTTCTTCATGCTAATATTAGACTGACAGTCAGTCGATAAAGGGGGCAAAAGCCAGTGCGGGTAGTAAAAGAAGCAGAAGAACGAAAAAATGAAATACTGGATGCGGCAGAGCGGTTATTTGGAACCAAAGGCTTTGACAATACCAGTACCAGTGACATTTTAAATGAAATCGGCATTGCCAGGGGTACACTTTATTATCATTTTAAATCCAAAGAAGAAATTCTGGATGCCATGATTACCCGCATGACAGAGAGGCTCGCTGGTAAAGCGAAAATGATTGCAGCCAGAAAAGATGTAGATGTATTGCAGCGTTTTACCATGATGATACTTGCACTCAATGTAAATGACAGCAGCGGCCGGGAGCTTTTAGAACAGGTACACAAGCCGCAGAATGCTCTTATGCACCAGAAAATGCAGGAGGGTCTGCTGTCCGCTGTCAACCCGGTTATTACTGGTTTAATAAAAGAAGGAATGGAACAGGGAATATGCCAGACGGATTTTCCTGAGGAAGTTGCAGAAATGACATTTCTGTACGCCAGCACGGTATTTGATGATCTAATGGAGTACAGTGAGGAGGAAGAAAAGAGAAAAGTGGCTGCGTTTATTTATAATCTGGAACGGCTCTTAAATATGGAACCGGGCAGTATGAACGCGGTTGTTATGCTTGTTTTCCAGAAAGAACAGTAAATAATATAAAATAAATTATGTACTGCATGGGAAATGAATTGGGGACACCTGATGAACAGAAATGTAAAGAGGATACGGACAGAAGGGACACTGGTATAAAATATGGAAACAGTAATTATAGAAATACTGGAAACAGCGGCGATTGCAGTCAGCGGTTTTTTGATAAAAAAATATGTGTTTTTAGAGCCGGATATGGAAGCGGGGAAGCAGCGCATTTTTTACGGGATTAGTTTTACCCTTATAGGCATTATGTTTTTTGCATTTGGGAAAGAGACTGCAACAATGGCGGCGCTGCTCTTGATTGGGCTGAATATCTGCCTTGGCAGAAAAAAACACAGGCTGAGGGGAGTGCTTTTCATGATTCCGTTTCCGGGAATCATAAACGGGCTTCTGGTTCCGGTTCTGCTTGTACCGCCGTATCTGTTATCCCTGTCGGGGCAGGAAACAATGCTCTGGCAGTTTGTGGTTTACGGGGTGTTGTTTTTACTGCTGCTGTTATTTTATGTAAAAGGAAAAGCATGGCGTGACTGGTTTCGGGAGAATATGCAGCGCCGGAGCCTGCGGATATCAGAAAAATGCCTGCTGTGGGTTATCGGGATTCTGATGCTGTTTTTTGCGAATGAAATAGCACTACAGACTGGAACGGACATGCTTGCGGCAGGCGAAGATTACGGACACAGGCTTGCGTCATTTATCGCCATCAGCAGTGTTGCTGCATTTATTATGACAGTTACGATTATAGTGCTGATTATGCAGGGAAATAAACGTTCTTTTTACCATGAACAGGTTTCCGGTATGCAGTCCGGCATGATTACGCTGATGGCGGAGATTGTGGAGAACAGGGACGACAATACAGGCGGACATATAAAGCGCACAGCGAAATATGTGGAAGGCATTGCAGCAGAACTGAAAAGACAGGGGGTATACGGGGATATTCTGTCCGACCGGTATATGAGGGATATGGTTGTGGCAGCACCGCTTCATGATATCGGGAAAATACATATAGCGGATGCCATTTTAAATAAACCGGGAAGACTGACCGAAGAGGAATTTGAGATTATGAAAACGCATACCACGGCAGGGGAGGAACTGCTTATCCATGCAAAGACAGAACTTGGAGAGTCGGGGTATCTGAACATGGCGGTGGAAATGGCGGCATATCATCATGAGTGGTGGAATGGAAAAGGTTATCCATATGGCATAAAAGGAGAAGAAATCCCTCTTTGTGCGAGGATTATGGCAGTAGCAGATGTGTTTGACGCACTGACTTCCCGGCGTTGTTATAAGGATGCCATGCCGCTTGAAAAGGCATATGCAATTATCCGGGAGGAATCCGGCACACATTTTGATCCGGCAGTTGTGGAGGCTTTTTTTGCTGCGGAGAAAAAAATTGAGGGAGAAAGTTTGGGGGAAATACCTTCAATGATGCAGAGGTTTTACAGGATAGGGGAAAAGTGACGGCAGCGATTGCAAAGCGGGCTGCTTTTTGTCTATACATCTGGTGTCCGGTATTTGGATGGTGAAATACCATATTCTTTTTTGAACGCACGTATAAAATTTTCAGGATTTTCATATCCAAGAAGGTAACTGATTTTCTGGATACTGAAATTTGTGGCGGTAAGATAGTTCTCAGCTTTTTGAAAACGGACCCTTTTCTGAAGCTGGATAAAGCTCTGACCGGTCATTTTCTTAATGTATTTGGAGCAGTAGGGAACGGAATAGTTCAGTTTTGCAGCAAGTTCATTCAGTGTAATTGTGCCAGCGTTATTTACAATGTAATGAAGTAATTGGGCAGCGGCAGCCCCTGCTGGGAGTGCAGAATGGGTTTTTGCTGTCCTTTTGTATTTGCGGACAAGCTTAATGAAAAATATCATCAGCATACTGCTGATAATACGGTCGGAAAATGCTTCATTTTCAAACTGTTCCAGATACATTTCAAGGATTTGTTCTTTTACATCCGCATCATCTAAAGTATGGAAGATGATATAAGCGGCATAATCTTTCAGATAAATACTGTTCACAAGAAAGTCGGAAATGATATTCTGGTCCCGCAGTGCATTAAAAAATATATCCTCAATATTGCTTCTGCGTATCAGGATATTAATTACAATGCTGCGCCATCTGCAAAGATAGAATATTCAACGGCAGGGGAAATCATGCACAGATCCCCCTCCTGCATGGTATGGCTGTTTCCGTGAATGTTATGGAGGCAGTTCCCTTTTAATACATAGATGATTTCAAAGAAAGTATGTGTGTGGGTAAAGGGAGGTGTATAGCGGTTATGTCTGGTGAGATATACGCATTTATCTGTATTCAGGCCGAAGTACCAGTCTTCCTGCATAGGCAGGTCAGTCTGGGCAGTGGAAGCAGTCAGTTCAGGTACAATCAGGTGATTTTGTCTTACATACTGGGAATCAAGGGACTGCAGGAAATCCTGGAATGCT
>CAYNOE010000347.1:0-3239 GCA_964398745.1 uncultured Lachnobacterium sp. | reverse complement strand
TGTACTTTTCCTGAATCAGGAACGGATAAGATGCATCCCACACATGCTTTGTTCCGATACCTGTCTTCCACTCCAGCTTTGCAACATAAGGACGTAAATCCACAATCGCACCGCCCTGGTCCATATTGACACAAGCCCTCATGTAAGGGTCGCAGTACCAGAACAGCTGCTTGTCTGAGCCGTAAAGAATATCACGCCACGGCGCACACTCCGGCTCATTGTAATTTCCGGCATTCACGCCTTTCTTCTCCCTGTAATAATCAGCAAACTCGGACATTGTCATGTCAACCAGTTTGCCCTCTTTCTTTAACTTGCCATAGTAGGCACAGCCGTCCGTGTAGGATTTTAACAGAAGCTCATACGGCTGCTCCCAGCGTCCCATTTTATTCATCCAGCCCGGTCCCACGAACATCATGTTGTAGGCATAGCCATTATTGTATTTTTCCAGATCCCGGTACTGGTCAATCAGGTTGTAAAGATACGGGTACTCCCATGTCTTTGTATCATAAATCATACCGCGCAGCACGTTCTGCGGATGGGTTCCGAAATTGGAGCCGTTTCCGTCATAGCAGGCAATCAGGTCGCGGGAAAGATGCGGGATTGCAACAATACCGCTGTCCTCTTCCTTATTGGCAGCCGGTGCATGGGTATTCTGCTTTGAAGGAATCCATGGTGCCCAAGGGCCTCCGTCAAACAGTGTATACCATGAATTGTTGCAGGTATGGTATGCCTTTGGTCCTTCTTCCCAGCAGGTTGCCACTGCACATTTTACCATCGGGTATTTTTCCTTAATGTAATTTGTCAAATCGGCATCCATGTAGTAAGAACCTGTGGATTCCGGATAAAAGCCGAATTTTTCATAAAATTTCTCAAATACATCATTTACAATTGCTTTTTTGTCTTCCATGGAAAACATCCAGATACAGAAATCCTTCGTTTTGTATTTCTCACGGAATTCCTCGCACGGAAGTCCCAGCAGTGAAAGCGCAATCTCATCCCCGTATTCTTCGTGGTCATGCTTTGCAATCTCAACCGCCTCGTCATTAAAGAGCGCCGCATAAGTCATCTGGATTGTTACCTTCAGTCCATTCTCATGCGCCAGCCTCTGCTGTGTTTTGAAGATATCAAGTGACTCCGTAAGGAGCGCCTTGTCCCCAATATCTTCCTGTTTCCCCTGTCCGGTCACTGTTGCAGAATACTCTGGAACCATTTCCGGCCGATGGATAATGTTCACAATAAATTTGTCCATCTTTTTTCCCTCCTCTTTTATTGCCTTTATTCAGGTAATTGCAAAATACGTTCCAAGAAAGTGTTTTACAATTACTTAATTACCTCATTTACAGTATGGCTGATTTTTAGGAATCATATCACGTTTTCTTACGCCGAACATTCATTCCCCGCACAACCAAAACCTTTGATTTTCCGCTTGCGCAATCGGTTGTTCATGTATTAAAGTATAACAGCAGGGGAAGAAAAAGTCAATGATTAAATGGAAATATTTACAAATAAAATCTATGCGGTGGATTCCTTCAGTTCCACCTTATAGGACAGAAGCGTTTTTTCCTCTACTTCCCCTCCTTCGACCGCTGTAAGCAGCTTTTTGCAGGCTTGTGCCCCAAGCTCCCTTGCGTCAAAAGACAGGCTGGTAATGGCGGGCTCGTTATTTTCAAGAATGGAACTGTTATAAAAAGAAGCTACCCGGATATCTTTAGGGACATGCACATGCACTGCCCTGAGTTTTCGTAAAACCTGAATACAGATGTTATCATCCATGCAAAGAATACAGTCCGGGGAAAAATCCCATGCCGCTTTAAGGGCATGGTCAATTGCCCCTGTATCCAGCAGATTCATAATAATCTGCGTTTCTTCTGATGCAATCTTCTGCTTTTTGCATGCCTGCAAAAACCCCTGCAGGCGGTTCTGTGTCACCACATAGGATTCGTTTCCCCCAAGCAGCGTAATTCTTTTCATTCCGCGTTTTATAAGAAGAGTTGTCAGCTTTCTGCAGGCGCGTGCGTGGTCGTGGTCCACCTGCAGCACACCGGGATACGGAGTGATTCCAACCGTAACAAACGGAACCTTTTCTCCCTGCAGGAACTCAATCTGTCTGTCCTCCATCACGGTACGCAAAAGCACAACGCCGTCCACTTTACGGTTCTTTATAATCCTTTCCAGCCCGCTCACATCTTCCCCTCCGCAGGAACACAGCAGAATATCATATTCATTCTTTGCAGCCGTCTCCTGTATTCCGGAAATTACTCCCTGGAAAAAAGGCAGCTCCACAAAAATATATTCCTTTGGCATGACCACACAGAGATTAAACGTTTTGGACTGCGCCAGTCCTTTTGCAATAACATTGGGAATATAGTCATGTTCCCTGATATATGCAAGAACCCTGTTCCTGGTATCCTCGCTGATTCTTCCTTTACCCGAAATCGCACGGCTGACAGTCGTTTTGGATACCCCGAGCGCGTCCGCAACATCGGCGATGGTAATATTTTTCTGGCTCATTTCTTCCTTTCCTTCGTTTTCTTTTTCTCTGATTTTATGTTTACCGGTTTCATTTTTTCTGAACCCGGAAGTTCATAAACAAGCACCGGATAATTTGTTTCAACATTTGCATATATCTTTTTTGCGGCAGATACCGGAAGATTCACACATCCGTGGGAACCGGAATATTTATAAATGTTTCCCCCGAATTTGCGCCTCCATGTAGCGTCATGCATTCCGACATTGCCCGCAAATGGCATCCAGTAGTTTACTGGTGTTTCATAATCCTCTCCCCTCAAAACAGCGTTTTCTTTTGTATAGGTAATGCCGTATGCCCCGGTCGGCGTACCGTTATTTCTGGCAAGATTTCCAGATACAAAATCCGTATCCAGAATCAGCTTTCCGTTTTTATATAAGAATAAATGCTGCGCGGTCAGATTGATTTCCACATAAGATTTCCCGTAATCATTTTTTCCGTGGGAATTGGCGGTCATCAGATAATTCAGGTCCCGCGTTACTTTCTTTCCTTTTTTGATTTCTGAAAGAATCTTTTTTTCTTCCTTTCTGCAATCCACCTTCCATCCATAATGGCTCTCCGGTATTTCAACGGTAACGCCATAGGAGGTTTTCAGCTTCTTTTTGCTGTAGCAGCTGTTGTAGGTTCTGGCAAGGGAATCCACGTATTCCGCAATTTTTTCCTTATTAATCACCGGCTTTAAATGCTTGTCCAGCTTAATCCAGTCATGAAA
>CAYNOE010000346.1:0-3244 GCA_964398745.1 uncultured Lachnobacterium sp. | reverse complement strand
GAAGGACCAGCGCCGTGCGGCCGAGAGGGACTTTAAAGTGAAGAATCTGTATTGATGGTGTGCAGGGGGAGAGCGGCTTTTATGGAAGGAATTTATCTTTTATCCCGATTTTATATTAGAGTATGCGGTGCAGTATTTGGTTACAAAAAATAATTGATATTGCGGATAAAGATGGATATAATCAAAGTAAGGAAAGTAAGGAATGCGTGGAAGGGAGGTTTTTGTATGGAACTTGCAAAGGTGACATCAAAAGGACAGATTACAATACCAATAGAAATTAGAAAGAAGCTGGGCATCAAAGAAGGAAGTAAGGTATTATTTTTAGAAGAGGCAGGACGGATATATTTGTCAAATTCTTCTATGGAAGCACTGAGGGAAGCTCAGGCAGCATTTGCAGGTGAGGCAGAGAGGGTCGGTTTGGAAACAGAAGAAGATGTTGTGGCGATGGTTAAGGGATTAAGAAAGGATAGAGCGGTGAAATAATTGCGGATAATGGTTGATACAAATGTACTGATTTCACTATTGGTATTTTCCAGCAAGAAAATGAACCAGATGATGGAGTGTATTTTTATGGAACATCAGCTAGTTCTTTCTTCTTATATTGTAGAAGAGTTGAAGGATGTTATTAAAAGAAAATTTCCTGGCAAGGCTGGAGTTGTAGATACATTGCTGGCTAAGATGAATTATGAATATGTATATACACCAGATATGTTGGATGAAACATTATTTGAAATCAGAGATGTGAATGATTATCCGGTTCTTTATACAGCAATACTGGAAGATGTGGATATTCTTGTGACAGGGGATAGTGATTTTCGTGATGTAGATGTTGAAAGACCGGAAATTCTAACACCTGCGGAATTTGTGGAGAGATATTGTTGAATAAGTGAATAAAGAATGTTGTCCCATGCAAAATGTCGTAAATATACAAGATAAATAATCCAAGTTGGTGTATGATGTTAAGGACAAAGGTTTTTGACCCAACATATACCATGAAGGAGGAATGATTTATGAGTTTAACAAAATTAAGTGTCTGCGGCCCGGACTGCAGTACATGTTACTGTTATGGAGAAATGTGCAGAGGTTGTAATGAATGTGAGGGAAAACCGTTTCATATCCCGGAAGGGGGAGAGAAATGCAGTATTTACAAGTGTGTAATCCATGACAAAAAACTAAGAGACTGTGGTAAATGCAAAGAACTGCCATGCAGCATCTGGAAAGCCACAAGAGACCCTAAATTTTCGGATGAGGAGTTTGAGAAAAATATATCCGGAAGGGTGAAGGCACTGAGAGGGGAGTAATTGTGCAGTGAATCAGATTATCCGATTAGAGGCAGTGAATTTGCATAAATGTTTTAGTTTTTGGGATTTTGAACGCAACATGGAAAAAAGAAAGCGTATTGAAAACGATATTGTAAGTGGTAAACGAACAATGTTTGTATACGTGTATGCAGAAGAATATGTAGCCGGAGTGTCTTTATCTGATAATGAAGAAGATACATGTCTGATTTCATATTTAGCTGTGGAGAAAGAATATCGAAATAAGGGCATAGGCACTTCTTTGATAAAGTTTGTGTGTAATTATGCAATGAGCCATGACTCAAAAAGAGTTTTGCTTGAAGTTGATTTTGAAAACATGGGCGCAAAAAAATTATATCAGAAAATGGGATTTTCAGAGGAGAAGATTAGTCCGCAAGGCAGAGTAAGAATGGTAAAATATTTGGAGGAATAACTACAATGATTACATATAAAGAAGTAGATAAATCTTATTTTGAGCTATATGACACTGTCTCTATGAATGTAGATGTGCAATCGGAATATAAAGTTGAAAGAATCAATAGTGGACTGGGCGGATTTACTTTAGAAGAAATTCAGGTCAGCCCATATGTAAAAGACTTGAGTAAGTATGAACGTGCGGTAAATTATGAAAAGGACTTTGATATTACCAATTGGAGATTTTACATGGCATTTTCTGGCGATGTTCCAGTCGGGGCAATGACAATTGCCGGTAAAACGGAGGGATTACATATGCTTTCGGGTAGGACGGATGCCTGTGTCTTATGGGATATCCGCGTGGCAGATGCCTATAAACATAACGGAATCGGACAAGAATTACTAAAGATGGGGATAGCAGGCGCTAAAAGCGATGGATATAGACAAATGATTATTGAATGCCAGAATAATAATGTTCCGGCTTGCAGATTTTATCAAAAACAAGGCGCGTTGTTATCCAAAATAGATATGTATGCGTATTATTCAGAACCGGAAGTGAGAGACGAGATTCAGTTTGTGTGGTATTTAAACATTTAATGAGAAAAGGGAAAAGAAAGACGGAAGCGTTTGGCGAAATCATACTTTTACCCTTAAAGCTGTATCCGGATAAAATATTTTGTTGATATTTTTCAACACAAAGAATATAATGTCATTATAAATACATACAAAACAACTGCAATATGTTTACGGGGAGGGTATATTTAATGGCCGAACAAGTTTTGATTCAATTTAGAGCAGATAAAGCACTGAAACAGGAAGTAACGGAAATATATGAGAAACTTGGAATGGATTTACCTACAGCATTTCGTATGTTTATGACTAGAAGTAAAATGGTAAAAGGTTTGCCATTTGAGGCAAAATTGCCTGAACAGACAATAACAAGAACAGAAGCAAAGAATGCTTTTTATGAATTAAGGAGGCAGGCTGCTGATGTTCCAGAAATGTCACTGGATGAGATTAATGCTGAAATTTTAGCGGTAAGGGCAGAAAGAAAAAGGTAATTATCTATGGAATATTATGCAGTAATTGATACAAATGTATTGCTATCGGCGTTGCTCTCTAAAAATGAAAATTCGGCTACTGTTAAAGTATTAGATGCTGTGTTTGAAGGGAAAATTATTCCGCTGTATCACGAGGATATTTTAGCTGAATATGATGAGGTGCTTCATAGGGAAAAATTCCATTTACGGGAGAACATAATACAGATTGTGATGGAAGCAGTCAGGCAGTATGGAATTCCAGTATTTCCACAACCCACTGGAGCAGTTTTGGTTGATATGGATGACCTTGTGTTCTATGAAGTAGCTATGGAAAAAAGAGATGATGATGCTTACTTGGTTACTGGTAACCAAAAACATTATCCGTTTAGGGATTTCATGGTTACCCCTGCAGAAATGATGAAAATTCTTGAAACAGACGATGAAGATTAATCCATAAAAGCGCTCTATCCCCAGAATTCAACCCACAGTAGA
>CAYNOE010000345.1:0-3246 GCA_964398745.1 uncultured Lachnobacterium sp. | reverse complement strand
ATGCTCTTTTCTTTATCATGTATTCTTCATCATAGAAATTCTTCTCATAACGAACCCGAATCTGCTCTGCTGTCATTTCTTTACAGGTAGTACCGATTCGAATTAAACATCCGTTTGAAGAAAAACCATATTTTTTCCGACAATAGATATTCCTTGTCCCTTTTGAAATAAATAAAACTATGAGGGTCTTTCCGGAATCAAATTTAAGCTCCGTTCGAATTTCTTCCTGAGGGTTGGGTTCTATCTGCATAGTAATAACATCAGATATTTTTTTCAATGTTTCATCAATTTTATCAACACCAATAACATTTCCATTATCGTCAACGCCTATAATAATCTGACCACCATCAGCATTAAGAAATGCCACTATCTCTTTGCATATCGTATCTGTGTATTTTGTTTTTAATTCGACCTTTCCAGATTCTAAATACTGGCTCATATACGGCATCCTCTTTCTCATGCTAATTAATGCTTATTAAAGTATATCATTTTTTAAGCTGTAATCCATCCTTGAACGCTTCACCTACCCTTTCCGTAACTTTGTAATAACCATGTGTGTACGGATCAAAAGCAATCGCGTTTACCAGGGACATATCAATTTTACCATCAGACATAACATTTTCATCTGCAGTAACATTAACCACCCTGCCAATAACACCGCATCCATATTTCCCATCCTGATATTCGATAAATTCACATTCCAGGCAGAGTGGAAATTCATTGATGACAGGCGCGTCCACTAATTCAGATTTACTTGCAGTAAGACCGCTTTTTTCAAACTTGTCTGAAACATTATTGCCTGACTCAACCCCAAAATAATCTGCTTCAACCACATGGGCAGCATCGGCAATACTTACGGTAAATGCACCCCTTGCCTTGATATTCTTAACCGTTTTATGTGACTCAGTTAAATTGAGGGCTACATTACCTCTTTCCTGCATAGTACCCCAGGCCGCATTCATAACATTAACACTGCCATCTTCATTATAGGTTGCCACCATTAATACCGGCATTGGAAAAATACCTTCTGTTATATCAAGTTTCTTTCTCATTTTAATTACCTCTTTTCTTATACAAAATTTACAGAACTCTTTTCTGTATATATGATTATAATCAGTAATACAGAAAATGCAAGCTATTTTATTCTCCTAGCAGCTTTGCAATTTCCTCCTTATACGGTGGAATCGTTTTCTTCTCAGAACCTTCCTCACAAAGCCACGGAGTTTCAAGAATTTTAGGAACATCCGCAAATCTTTCATCATGAACAATTTTGTTCAGGGTTTCAAATCCAATAAAGCCCTTTCCAATATTGGCATGGCGGTCCTTATGGGCTCCGCACGGATTTAAACTGTCATTCACATGGATAACTGCAATCTGTTCCAGCCCAATTATTTTATCAAATTCCTGCAGCACTCCTTCATAATTCTGTACTATATCATAACCTGCATCGTTCACATGGCAGGTATCAAAGCAGACACGCAGCCGGTCTTTTTTATTCACGCCGTCATAAATCATTTTCAGTTCTTCAAATGTCCTTCCAAGCTCGCTGCCCTTTCCTGCCATCGTTTCCAGCGCAATTAAAACATCATCATTATTTTCATCCAGAACAAGGTTCAGTCCCTTTACCACCTGCGCAATGCCGACTTCCACTCCTGCATTTACATGGGAACCCGGATGCAGCACTAGTATTTTACTGCGCATTGCCGCTGTTCTTTCTATTTCTTTCTTCAGAAACTCTGTGGCAAGCTCAAAGGTTTCCGGTTTCACAGTATTTCCAAGGTTTATGATATACGGGGCATGGACAACAATCTCCTCAATTCCTGCCTTTTTTGCGTATTCCCATCCCTTGTCTATATTCAGTTCCTCTATTTCTTTTCTTCTTGTATTCTGCGGCGCACCTGTATAAAGCATTAACACATTTGCCCCATAGGACTCTGCTTCCTTAACAGATGCCAGAAACATATCTTTTCCCGCCATTCCCACATGGGAACCAAGTTTGATTTTTGACATATCATCCTCCATTTTCCTGTCCATCGTTTCTTTCAATAATATCATGGAAAATTCCCCTTTATTGCCACAAACAGCGAATATTACTGCCACGTCTGTACGGATTTTTATTATGCCCTTCAGCACTGCTCCTCTTTTGACGGTTTCCTGACATGTGGTATCATATCTTCCTCGCAGGCGCCAAATTTTTTATAATTTTCCCTCCCCTGCCTTAAAGTAAGCCCGTGATTAGCGCCGGATATGATATCAAGCACATCCGCACCACTATACGTATCAGCTTCACAATCACTGTCGCGCTCCATTACATGAACGGAATCCTCTGTAATAATAAGGTATGCGTCATCCTCCCAGAAACACACCGGACAAATATCATATCCGCCCCGTGTGTCAAGTGTCCGGCAGCCGCAGCACAGACATTTAAATTTTTCCATATAAATCCCCTTGTATACAATTTTATCATTCTATAAATCTCCCAGTTCAGCTTACAGAATTTACAGTCTTAACATTATTCGCTAAATACCATCCCATCTATACAGTTATTGTATAAAAACTGTTTGATTTCTGTTTTGTTATTGGTTTCATAGTATAATACTAACAAACTGAAAAAGTCTTTTATATCTTTTTGTGCAACGGATATAATTCCCTGACCGCTCTCAATCATGATTTTATTTCCAATTAGCATGGCAATTCTTTTATTTCCATCATAAAACAACTGTGCCCTCATTAAATATAATGTCATATCCAGTGCCTGGTCTAATGGAGAACCTTTTCCATTCAGTATTTCATGAATCTGACCATCAACTTTCTTTTCATCCGGCAATTCAGGTATCCATTCCGTCCCGCCAATTCTCACTTCATCCCGTCTGAATGCTCCTGCATTTATTATTGTATATTTTCCGAGTAACATATGAACTTTCTTAACAAATGCCACATTAATTTCTTCGTTAATATTTTCAAGCAAAAAATGCCAGGCATATTTTAAGTCATTTACCGCATTAATTTCCTCTATTGTATATCCCGACACAGACATCCCATTATAAATTGCCTGGGTATCCGGATATGTTCCCCCAATCCCTTCCAGATTCGCGCTTTTCCATATATAATCTACGATATTCCGCTTTGCAAGGAAAATATTTTCTTTTTGCGTCATATGATACTTTGATTTCATTTTTTACCCCTTGTCCCTTTGAACATCCGCTCATGCAAAATTTGCCTTCGGCAAATGAGCGGATGCTGCAT
>CAYNOE010000344.1:0-3261 GCA_964398745.1 uncultured Lachnobacterium sp. | reverse complement strand
CATGCTGATTGCCTCCTTTTTCGGTATGTATGAATTATAGCATGTACCTTACATAATTGCAATATGCAATTTAATGATTATTTTTAAAATTTCATAACGCTTGACAACGCAATATAAAACCGCTATACTAACAGCACAACAAAAATTGCATAATGCAATTTAACGGGAGGTGACAAGATGACGGAAAGAAAGATTGCATTATCCATCGAGGAAGCAGCCGACTATACAGGAATTGGCAGAAACACTTTGAGAAAGCTGGTTGAATGGAAGAAGCTTCCGGTATTAAAAGTCGGAAGAAAAGTCCTTATTAAAACTGACATTCTGGAAAAGTTCATGGAAGCCAACGAGGGGCGAGATCTGAGGGATAAAGGAAATGTAAAAGCTGTCACAAGAAATGTGGCAACTTAAAAAGGCGGCTTCCTACGAAACCGCCAAAGGTTCTATCAGACCGAAGCCATGATATACCTACACGCAAGAGGATTATACCATGTGCTTCTCCTGATATGCAACCGGGAACTGTTGTTTACCGGAAAAAGAAAGGATGAAGACGATATGGCGAAATCAACAAAGACTTATGAAGAAAGAATACGTGCATTAGAGAAAAAGGAACAGGAAAGCATTGAAGCTACAAAAAAGCTCATAGCACAGCGGAAGGAACTGGAAAAGCGAAAGAAAGCAGAGGAAAGTAAAAAACGAACCCATAGGCTCTGTCAGATTGGTGGCGCAGTGGAATCGGTTCTTGGCTGTCCGATTGAGGAGGAAGATTTACCAAAGTTGATAGGCTTCTTAAAAAGGCAGGAAACAAACGGGAAGTTTTTCTCAAAAGCGATGCAGAAAGAATTAGTTACAGACATGGAGGAAGTGTAATGGCGGAGGGAGTGGGTTTTCCATTCCCTTCATTGCCTTTGAATGAAGGGGGCGCACTTATGGACAACCAGAGGTCGTCCTTATAAGTTTGCCACAAGTGGCAACCGGTCTGCGCTTACGCTTGCCGGGCGCGTTCCGTCGGCGGGGCTTTCAGCCAGACCTGCTCATGCCGCAGGGGGCACTCTTGCGCAGAGGGCGTTCCGACAGTTCTACTCCTGCTAAATCAGAAGAAGACACTGTCGGAAATCAATGCCGGATACGGCAGAAAGGGGGAATCATAACATGGCGATATTTCATTTTACAGTAAAGATTGTTGGACGCAGTAAAGGAAAATCTGTCATATCCGCATCTGCATATCTTAACGGAGATGTGATGAAGAATGAGGAAACAGGCAGGATCAGCTACTATACTTCCAAAAAGGAAGTCGTCTACACCAGTCTGATGATGTGCGAAAATGCACCTCCTGAATGGCTGCATGTACCGGAAGAAAATATAAAAAGGTTTCAACTGTCTATCCGTTATAAAAGAGCGGATGATAAAGATGCCGCACTGGAAAAGTTTAAAATCACATTTCAGAAACAGCGGCTATGGAATGAGGTATTGAAGATAGAAAAAAATGCAGATGCACAGCTTGGACGCTCATTTGAATTTTCCCTGCCGAAAGAATGGAGCAGACAGGAACAGATTGATTATACAACGGAATATATTCAAAAGACTTTCGTGGATAAGGGAATGTGTGCCGACTGGAGCATACACGATAAGGGTGATGGAAACCCGCATGTGCATTTACTTGTAACCATGCGACCGTTCAATCCAGACCATTCATAGGGCAGCAAAGAAGTTAAGGAATGGGATTTTGTCAGAGATACTGACGGAAATATTGTAGTTGATGAATCCCATCCGGACTGGTGGCAGGATAAGAAAAATCCTGACCGGCATGGGATCCGCATTCCGGTACTTGATGAAAATGGTGAACAGAAAGTCGGGGCAAGAAACCGAAAACAATGGAAACGGGTTCTGACCGATGCTACAGGGTGGAACAATCCAAAGAATTGTGAGTTATGGCGAAGCGAATGGGCTAAGATGTGTAACCGGCATTTATCCATAGACAATCAGATTGACCACCGCTCTTATGAAAGACAGGGAAAATTAAAAATCCCTACGATTCATGAGGGTGCGGATGCAAGAAAGATTGAGGAAAAATATCTCACCGGACAGATAAGGAAAGGTTCATGGAAGGTCGAGGAAAACCAGATGATTAAAAAACAAAATGCACTGCTGCAAAAGGTAATTGCAACCTTTAGTAAAGTATCCGGTGCATTGTCGATGTGGAGGGAGTGGTTGAATGACATTAGAAGAAAGCAAAGAAGTAATTCCCATGATGGAAGCAATGATTACACAGATAGAGGAACAGCAGAATATCATGGCAGAGATGCTTCAGGAGATACAGGAAAAGGACGAGAAGCTGATGTACTTTCAGGAGCAGGAAGAACGATTGCAGCAATTAGAGAAAGAATTATCAGAGCTGCTTCAAATCTTGCCGGATACAGAAGAACTGCTGATGCTTCTGGAAGAAAAGACAGACCAGATACAGCAACTTACAGACGAGAATCAGCAATGGCAGGAATTGGCACAGAAATTAAACAGCGAGAACCGGCTATTGCAGAAACAGAACAGCGAATTACTGAACTTGAACAGCAATTAGAGAAAGGAAGGTTGATTGATGAACGAATTAAGAAACTCAAAGAGCGACGATCAACTGGAAGAGTTGCTTCTGCTGACAGAGCAGATGCAGGAAGAACTCGACCAGAAAGACCGGACTATCCGGGAACTGAAAATGCAGCTCGACGAATCGCTGACCTTGAACGAGAGGTTAAACAGCGAGAACAGAGCAGGGAACATTCAAGCCTTAAAGAACGACTTGAGGAAAACAAAAGAATTGTTGCAGAGCGAGAAAGAGAAAACGCACGCTGCCGAAATCATGACAGAGGAATGTCAAGATAAGCTAAGACAGGCAGAACAGGAACGGGACTATGCACTCTCTCATCAGAAAAAAGTAGAGATACCGGTTGAAAAGCCGGTGCTCTATCAAAAGTGTCAGAATTGTAAACAGACAGCTTATCTGAAAGCGAAGGAAAGGTATGATACACAGAGAGAAAAACTGGCAGGCAGATATAAAGCAAAAATAGTCATGTATGAAGCATGGATATTTCTGTTAATATGGTATTCCGTATCAACTACTCTTTTTCAGATGATACGGTCAAAAATATTTATTTCTGATTGCGTGGTATTCTTTGATACATTCGCCACTTTTGTACAGACCATTGCTGGCTGGATTGCACTGATAGGAAAGAATGTGGCACAGATTAGTAATGGAATATCCAATCCTGTCAT
>CAYNOE010000343.1:0-3262 GCA_964398745.1 uncultured Lachnobacterium sp. | reverse complement strand
CTGTCATCTGCAAAATCACAAAGCAAATTATGGAAACGTATGCGTTCCCCGGGGTCAAGACCTGCCGTCGGTTCATCCACAATAAGAATCTGCGGATTATGCAGTAATGCCTGTGCAATTCCCAGCCGCCTTTTCATTCCGCCCGATAAAGCCTTTACTTTTGTCCCCGCGTCCTCTTTGAGATTTACCCGTTCAAGCAACGTCAGTATTCTTTCCTTTCGGATTTTATCCGGAATATCAGATAACAATCCAAGATAATCCATTGCTCCATAAACACTCATATTTTTGTAAAAAGAAAAATCCTGCGGAAGATAACCGACTATTTCTCTTATTTTACCTGTATCCTGGACTGGAATACCGTTAATAATGACTTCCCCGCCTGACGGTGCCAAAAGCGTTGCTAAAATCCTCATCAGGCTCGTTTTTCCTGCGCCATTCGGCCCAAGGAGTCCATACATTCCAGAACGGATTGTAACAGATACATTTTTAAGAGCTGCCTTTTTTTTGTAATTTTTACAAAGATTATTGATTACAATTTCCATAAATAAAAAACCTCCCTGCCTGTGTTGTAAGGAGATTTTATAATGGAAAAGCCAATTTTTTGAAAAGTATGTTATAAAATTTTAAATTTTTAAGATTCTCCCATGTATTCGTCTATGCTCCGCTTTGTTTATGAATTTCCTTCAAATTATCAATAGCCATTTCAACGTCCAAAGTATGAAAGCCGAGCCAGCACTCACTCATCATTCTGGCATCAGCAATTTTATATATCTCCCGGCTATATTCCTTTGTATAGTAATGCCAGTAACGATAGGTATACCCTGTCCAATACATTACTTCCAGAGAATAAGTCCGACCAGCTTTTTTAAGTCCATTTACTTCATCATCCAGTTCCTCAAGAATATATTCCTCTCCTGCCCATTGCAGCCGGTCATAAACATCATCAAGGGCAGTTGCAGCGTTGCTGTTCATAAATGATTTTATAAATGACGGACAATCCAATCCAGTTTTGAGCGCAAGTTCAAACAATCGTCCCTGTATATCGCAAAGCTGCCGTTTTTCAAGAGTAAAATCTTCCATTTTATTCACCTTCCTTTAATATTTCATCAAAGAACCGACCATCACGGCGATGTTTTCGGCAAATTTCATCTGCCATTGCAATACCTCTGGAACGATTTTCTTCACTTTTCTGTTTTAATTTATTACGATCGCTTTCAGTAAGTTTCTGCTCATCAAGGATTTTTATTTTTTGACATGCCTTTTGAGTTAAAGCCGCATATTGCTTATCAAGTTTCAAAGCCGAAAGACTATTAATAAGTGCAAAATCCGTAATCTCTCCATTGAAAAAGCGATCCAAAACGACAAACATTCTGTCGTTAGCAATATATCCAATAATCATGTCACAGCCTTTACTTAAATTCGCATAATGATTATAGATAGCTGAATTTTTCACATTCTCCATTTTACCACGATTATATGCAACCAGAAGAGCCCAGTCCATTCCTGCTTCAACATCAAGAATTTTGAGGCCGGATAAATCAACGCTTAATGTATATAGCTTAGCGTCCGGATAGTTACAAATCAGAGTAAGCGGCTGAATGCGGTCAGTTCCCATATAAAAACCTTTTCCAAAATCGCAGTGCTCCCGGCTGACAGGTGCGAAACCGCCCTGGATTCCCGACTTTGAGCCATGATAAAGTGTTACCGTTTCACTCGTATTTATAATATGGTATCCTTCAGCATCTACTGCTATTTTTGATGGTTCATATATAGTTTTGCAACTGCTCATAACGACCTCCCTGTTTTGCCATAAAGCCTTTAAATAATTCTATTATAGCATAAGGAAACCTGCATTGCAAAAGCATGCAGTCAAATGTAATGATACCTGTCTTTGTTCTGATAAAGAAAGACAAATGCCACAGCCATTGTAATCAACTCCGCTATCGGTACTGCCAGCCACACACCCGTCACTCCCATAAATTCCGGCAGGATGAGCAGAAACACAAGTATCAGCCCGAACGTCCGCAGGAATGATAATACCGCCGACAGCTTCCCATTTGACAACGCAGTAAATGCGGCGGAAGTAAAAATGTTCAGTCCGCAAAACAGAAAACTAAACGGGAAAATCAGAAATCCTTTCCTCGCAATTTCATAAACCGAAGTCCCCTTCTTTGCAAAAAAACTGACCAGAGGGGAGCCAAAGGCATAAGCCGAGCCAAAGATAACTATGGAAACCAGAATGATGAACCGCATACAAATGGAAAATACCTTTTTTAACCGGACATTGTCCTGTTTTCCATAGTTATAGCTGATAACAGGCGCCACTCCCATAGAAAATCCTAAGTAAAGGGCCGTCAGCAGAAACTGTGTGTAAATAATAATCGTAATGGCAGCCACACCGTCCTCACCGAGCAGTTTTATCATAATCCGGTTAAAAAGAAATGTAGTCACTGCAGAGGCCGCCTGGCTTACCATTTCTGAAAAACCATTCACACTGCTTTCTAAAAGAACGGAGAGATTCATGACAGGCTTTCTGAAATGTAAACTTCCATTCCCCACTGTAAAAAACAGGATGCCCGCCACTGTCGGTATCAGGTACCCAATGCCTGTCCCTAACGCCGCTCCCTTAATACCCATCTGCAGCGGAACCATAAAAATATAGTCAAAAAGGATATTGGCGGCTCCTGCACTTATCCCAAGAACCATACCGATTCCGGGGCGTCCCGCCGTCACAATCAGATTCTGGAAAAGAACCTGCATCATACTTGCAGGCGTAAACAAAAGCAGGATAAACAAATATTCCCTGCAATAGGGGAATAAAATCCTGCTTGCGCCAAGCCCGCGGATTATGCTGTCTATAAATGCAGTTCCCAAAACTGTGACAGCCACTCCAAATAAAGCGCCTGCACCGACTATCAGCGTAAAGTCCTATGATGCCCCTGCAGACTCCCCTGCTCCCATCTTTCTTGCAACAATTGCACTCCCTCCTGTGGCAAGCATAGTCCCAAGCCCTACAATCAGGTTTATGACAGGGCACACAATATTGAGGGCTGACAGGGCATTGGTTCCTGCAAACCGTGCCACAAAAATTGTATCGACAACCGTGTACCCTCCCATGAGCAGCATCATTACAATTGTTGGTAATGCAAATTTAAACAGCGACCTTATATCAAAATCCTGGGACAGTGGATTTTCTTCCGTTTGTGTTTCATTCATGCCCCGTTCCCTCCGCTTCTTCCTGCTGCAATACACGATTGCATAG
>CAYNOE010000342.1:0-3276 GCA_964398745.1 uncultured Lachnobacterium sp. | reverse complement strand
TGCAGCGTTTGACAAAATCACTTTTGCCGAGGATTGCACCGACAACGGCAAGCCCACCGCTTGGGATAATACGTTCATTTGTGAATTCAACAGAAATATTTTTTTTCATGGCGACCTCCGGAACCAAGTGTTTTTTCTGATTCCAGTATACCATATGCAAAACAAAATGCTCTGATTTTTTCACCTGGCGGGTGAAAAAAATAATCTGGCAAAACAATGTATAAGTGCCGGAATTATATGGAGTTACAGAAAGTAATTTGTGGTTAGGCTCACGGATTCAGGTCCCAGTATAAGAAACAGTATGAAAAATTTCGGATTCCGTAATATTTTTTCTTATGTATTCGGCAAGCTCCGGCTGGTGTTTGTCATGGCACATTGCCTGCAATGCCAGTAAATGTGCCCGCATATCATGCCGGTATGCCCGCAGTTTCTCATCGCTCTTTATAATCGTATCAAACTGGCGTTCCTGCAGGTGCATAAAAGTATCTAACTGTTCAATCCGATATTCCTGTTCCTGTTTATTATGCATAATTATCCCATTCCAAAGTGCATAGACCAGACACAGCATACAGATTCCGGTCATTGCCAGACCATACAAATTCAGTTTGTACAATGTCAGACTGTTTCCGCTGCTGATACGCTGTGACAGGCCCCTAACACATATAGAAAGAATTGCACAGAAATATAAAAGAATATATTGTTTTTTTTCAATTGTAATTTCAATATCCGGAATCTTTTTGCGATTGTTATTTATTAAAATGAACAGCATAAAAATTGAAGGAACCATTTCAGCAAACAATACAGGAATATATTCACTGGAAACTTTTTCATATGTTTCTTCATGGTAAAATGCAAATATGTATGTTACAAAAACAGATAATATGGATGGTTGAAGGAGCCAGAAGAACAGGAAAGTCAACAATTCACTTACCACACCATGATGAATAGTTTTTGTAACATGCATGTTTACATAATAAACCGTCAGTTATTCCCCGTCAAGATATTTCATATTTTTTTCACCGGGAAGAATGCCTAATCTTTTATATCTCCAGCGCATCATCTCGCCCACTCTGCTGTCAATTTTCTCTGAGGAATATTCCACATCATAGCTGCCGTTTTTGTGCAGTGTAAACACCATCATCCTCCAGACTTCCTGATGGTCGTTTTTCAGCTGTTTCTGCATTTCCTCCAGAATATCAAGGAAGTCCCATCTGACGTCCTTAAACTGGTTTTGGGCTATCACTCCGGCTTCTTTTAAATCCTGTTCGCATTTCCAGCTTCCTTCTGTTTTAAAATAAAACTCAAGACTGCTGTGCATTTCATCCAGCAGAACCCTCATAAGTGTTTCTTCCTGTCCCACATCAGGAAATTCTTTTAACATATCTGCAATTTTGTTCTGATATTCATTAATTTTTTCTGACATTTTTTCATCCTCCATATTTACATATAAGAACTCCGGTCTGTATTTACCAATCTTTATTATATATAATGTACCAAAATTTTACCAGCTTTTTTAGACAATTCGCGTGTTAACGGGGGTTGTCCATATGATTTTTAAACAGACAGTTTTATCAAATGTTTAACGGACAGACATGAAATGTCTGTCCGTTAGCTTATATTATTCCAGCGTATTAAGAAATTCTTTCATGGTATCCCGCGAAACATCCCCCATAAACTGGTATTCCATCCCCTGATAAGTAAAAAATGCGCTGGAAACTGCTGATTCCTTCTCTTTGTTCCATAAAACAGGTCCGTCTGTATAAACAGTTTCAAGAACTGCTTTCACGCCAAGATTTTCCAATAAATAAATTTCCACATCCGATGACTCCCCGGCATCTGTATAGTCAAGATTTGTTCCGGAATACTCCACAAAATTCGTTAAATCCACTCCCTCGTCTTTATCTGAGCGAACCAGAACCTGCATCATAATGGGACCTTTAAATTTCTTTCCTGCACGATAAGAGGATTGCCCCGCTGTAAAAGTTCCGTCATCCTCTATCTGCCAGTCAACAAAAATATCTGTCAGGTCACCTGTGGCGTAATAGCTGTCAATAACCATAAATCCATTCATGGTTCCGTTTCCGGATAAATATGGATAATACTTAACTGCTTTTTTTCCATGGTATTCATCTTGACTTTTCAAAAAATCCATCCCCGTCTGTTCCCTTGCTTCCTGCATGGTTGTAAATACCTTCTCTTCCTTTGGGGCTTTTTCAGGAATGGATACATACGTATCCTGCCATGACAGTGATTCATTTTTATCTCCGTCACGAAATGTAATGTTTGTAGTAAAGTAACGGAGTACTTTCGCGGAAACCACCTTTACTGCCGGAATCTGCCAGACTCCGACAAGCAGCACAGCGCATATTGCAGAAACTGCCAGTTTCCATTGTTTCTTTGACACCCGTTTTTGCTGTCCGGTAGAATGCTCTTTGATGATTTTTTGTATTCTCTCATTTGTTTCCTCGCTGGCATGAACACTGACATGCTCTGGATTCAGTGCATCCTTTAGTCTTTTTTCAAGATTCATAATATTTTTCCTCCATTTCTTTCTTGATTTTTGCCCGTGCTTTAAACAGTCTGCTTCTGACTGTCGTCTCGGGTATATCCAGTATTCTGGCAATTTCTGCGGTCTTTAAATCCGCTGAGTAATGCAGTAAAATGACCTGCTGCAGTTTGGGCGACAGCTCACGGATACAGCGCCTGATATATGTATTTTTTTCTTTCCGGATTATATAATCTTCCGGGCTTTCTTTGGTACAGGCTTCGCTGAACTCGGAAAATAAATGGTTTTCGTCTGAAATAAGTTCCCTCCTTCTTTGTTTTTTCCATTTGTTTTTCCATAAATTTGTGGCAATCGCCATCAGGTAATTGCGCATTTCTTTACTGGACATTTTTTCGGGACAGTATTTGTGCTTTTTCTCCAACAGTACAATAAATGAATCCTGGTAAATTTCTTCGGCCGTATATTTATTTCCTGTAAGATACACGCAAAATGCAAATATGCTGCTCCCGTATTCTGATAACGTTTCCAATACTTTATCCTGAAGCACCTTTTTACACCTCTCAAAAACTTTTTCACTTATATCATGTCGCGAATCTGGAAAATGTTCTCTTTTTTATTTTTAATATTACAACTTTTGGGGAATTAATAAGAAAACAGCCGAACTGTTTTACCTGCCAGAAAGGCAGGAGAATCTTTTTTAGTAAACTATTCAGAACCCCGCCCCGTACATTCGCAAAACCGCACGACCAGTCGTGCTTTCTATGTAATAA
>CAYNOE010000341.1:0-3304 GCA_964398745.1 uncultured Lachnobacterium sp. | reverse complement strand
AAAACGGTTTACCCTCTTTTTCCTCATCATATACATATCCGCAAATACTGCAAATATAGACCATAGTAAATACCTCCTTTTATTTTTCATCCATAATCCGGCTGCTGGCGAAGAACAAATGCGGTTTTTCAATCTTACAGGGTGTCTTTCGGGTTCCCTGCACTCTTGCAAAAATTTTTCCCTTCTGGATTTTCAAATCGAGAACCGCGTCGTTTCGTCATTTTCCGGATCCAGGTCTCTGTTACATACTCCACTCCAATTGAAAACGGAACCGCACTCAGCAGCTCTTCCATGTCTGCTGCTGTGGGGTCCGGCTTTATGTTCTCCCATGGTAATCATTCACCGCTGTTCTTATTTTACCACGAACCGTCATAAACAGCCAGACCTTTTTCGCAATAGACTTTAGCCTCCGGCTGTGCTATACTAAGTCCAGTAATAAAAATCCCCCATTTTTCCCAATGGGGATTTTTGTAAGTAGAAGACATGAAAATAAACAGCCTCCAGCTCAAAAATTTCAGAAGAATATCCGATGCCGAAATTAATTTCGACTGTAAATCCGCAATTATTTATGGTATTAACGGAATGGGAAAATCAACACTTCTTGATGCCTGCAATATACTTTTTTCCCGTATCCTGCGGGAAGCATCGGCAGATTCCCAGGTCGAATCAAAAATGATAAAAAAACTGGATGTGAAATTGGAACAGGAACATACGGACATCCGTGCAAAAATAAAAGTGGAAAATCAAAATTTCACTTATTCCCGTTCCAGAACAGATGGAAAAAATACACACAATGCAGCACTGCTTAAAAAGCTCACAAACTTCATCCGGGAAAATTATATTGGATCGTTCACGACAGAAGAAGATGACGAAGAAGGGGAAGGCGAGGAACAAACCCTTATTTTAAATGACTGCAATCTGCCCATTTATGTTTTCTATGGTATTAACCGCTATATTGACCACCAGAAGGAAAAACGTCTGTTTCAGAAAAAATATACCGGCTCCGCCGGAAAACTGGACGCATGGCGCGATAATATCTTTGGCGGGATTGTTAATTTTGAACTTTTTTTCGACTGGTTCCGCAGCAGGCAGGAATATGAAAACAGTATCCGTGTAGAACAGCCGGAATTCGAAGATTTCCAGCTTAAAGCTGCCCGCAAAGCAATTCTGGCTGCCATGGGGTCTGATTTTTCCAGTATAAAAATCCGGATTCAGCAGGATAAAGCTGATTTAATCTTGGTAAAATGCAATCAGCAGCTTCAAATGGAACAACTGTCTGAAGGAGAAAAAAGTGTTCTTGCCCTGACTGGTGACCTTGCGCGCCGCCTTTCCATCGCAAACCCCAAATCAGAAAATCCGCTGCTTGGACAAGGCATCGTTCTGATTGATGAAATCGATTTACATCTTCATCCCGTCTGGCAGGCAAAAATACTGCCGGTTTTACTGGAGATATTTCCGAATATCCAGTTTATTGTCACCACCCATGCGCCCAAGGTTCTGGGGGAAATCGGTGATGAAGTATCCATCTTCCGGCTGCAGGAATCAGAAAACAATGTTATCGTTCAAAAAATTCCTCCTTTAACCGGCTGGGACGTGAATACCATTCTGGAAGAATATATGGACACAAACTGCCTGAATTTAAATATCCGGGAAAAAATTGAACGAATGCAGCATCTGATTCACCAAAAAAAATATGATGATGCCGAACAAATCGCAGATGAACTGGCTGAACTGACAGATGAAAAAAATACTGATGTTGTAAGGGCAAGAATTTTAATCGCAAAGGGGCGGTAAATTGTTATATATACAAAAGAAGAATGAACCGGAAGCAGTAATAAAATGGAAAAGAAAATACAAAGGAACCCCGCCATTTGAAACTATTCCGGAAAAAGAAAAACATCTTTTAAGAGATTCTTTATTAAAGGAGCAGGGTAACATATGCTGTTATTGTTGTGGACGGATTTCAGCAAATGACTCACATATTGAGCATTTTCATCCTAAATCAAAATATCCGAAGTTGTCACTGGAATACCAAAATCTTTTCGCTTCCTGCAACGGAGGTTCCTATAAGAAACATTGTGGACAGTATAAAGATAATAATTTTGATGAAAAGAAACTAATTTTGATGAAAAGAAACTAATTTCCCCACTGGAACCTGACTGTGCAGACCATTTTATCTTTGACGAATTTGGGGAAATCCGACCGGCTGACGGAAAAGATATTCGGGCAGAATATACTATTAAAATACTGAATTTAAACGCACCAAGGCTTAAAAAGGCAAGGGAAGAAGCATACTGGGCAGCACTAGGTGAAAATGAAGATTTTCAGAATTCCGGCTCAGAAACAAGAAGACAGGAATTAATTCAAAAATTCAGTACAGTGCCAAAAGATGGAACGCGAATTCCCTACAGTGATTTAATATTATATTTTCTCAGGAAAGGATAGAAAATTGGAATTTGATGAAAACAAAGTCCTGTCCATTATAGAAACTCACTTTTGGGATGAGCTTTACCAGTATGTAATGGATTATGTAATGGATATGGATGGCTCTGAACTGGCAGATTATTTTGATGTGTATGTGGATTATGCAGATTTAGACGGGATTAACAGTTTATCCGCAGACGAAATTGAACTGGAAGAAGATGGTGCAGAACTTACGGTTACGGGAACACTGGAAGCAGAAGTATGTCTGACTTGTTACAGCTACTGGGATGGCGAAAATATACCTGCAGGCAGTATAAAACATACCATGGGACTTACCTTTAATTTTAAAATCATGAATGGTAAGTATTATGATTTTAAATTAGAAAATCTGTTTTAAATATCCAAATTTTTATCATTTTATCCTGTTTAATATTCCATCCACATCTATCCCCGGATGTGTCAGGTACATTCTGCTGATTTCCTGAACAAGTTCCGTATCAATGCAATTCTTTTTTGCAATCTGATCCGTTGTCAGCCCTTTTTCAATGCCCTTAACTACCGCTTTTATAATTGCCGCCCTATCCTTCTCCACCGGTAGCTTCACTGGCTTTTCCCGGTGGAAAATATCAATTCTGTGAATCTCATAGTTGCCATTTTTGTTGATTTCCATAATCGCCATTGTAATTTCCTGATTAAATCTTCTTGGTCCACAGCTTCCGGGATTAATCCAGCGCACCCCATTTTCCAGCTTATCCTCATATTTGTGGGAATGCCCAAACACAACCAGGTCAATATCCGTCCGGTTTCTGGGAACCTCATTTTTCTTATGGCACATCAGAATCTGAAGTCCCTGGCACTCAACATTCAGCACATAAGGAAT
>CAYNOE010000340.1:0-3313 GCA_964398745.1 uncultured Lachnobacterium sp. | reverse complement strand
ATGGTGCAAACATCATAAAAAAATCTTTATCATTGTCTGCGCTTCTATAAAGAGTTTCCCCAGATTGTCGACACAGCGTGTCGACAATCTCATATACGGCTTTCGTGGTCGCATTATCGTGCATTATTACAAGTAGCAGATTCTGTGGCCCGCAGTTGGTATGAGAAAGAGGCATATGAGCAGACATGGAGTGTGCGCACTTTACAGCGAAATATCAATACACAATATTACTACCGTATGTTGCAGTCTCAACATAAAGATCTGGTTGAACAGGAAATGCTGGAAAAGACTTCCAGTTTCCAGAATGATAAGCTGGAATTTGTCAAAAATCCTGTTATAGCGGAATTTCTTGGATTATCGTCCAATACAGATTTTACAGAAACCGATTTAGAGACCGGCATTATTTCTAATATTCAGAAATTTTTAATGGAAATGGGAAAAGGATATGCTTTTGTAGCCCGTCAGCAGCATATCAAGACAGAGAAAGAGGATTATTTTATTGACCTTGTATTTTACAATTACATTTTGAAGTGTTTTGTTCTAATTGATTTGAAAACAGGCAAAATTACGCATCAGGATGTAGGTCAGATGGATATGTATATTCGCATGTACGATGAATTGAAGAAAGGTGCAGACGATAATCCGACATTGGGTATTGTACTCTGTACAGAAACCGATGAAGATATCGCAAGGTATTCTGTTCTTCATGGCAATGAGCAGTTATTTTCATCAAAATACAAATTGTATTTGCCGACAGAAGAAGAATTGCGAAAAGAAATTGAAATACAAAAAACCATGTTTTATTTACAGCAGAAAGAAAAGCAAAGTGAGCAAATGTACAGAGAAGAAAATTAATTGAAAAACCAAAATACACTGAGGAGGAACAATCCATGTCAGATTTTGACCTGAAAGAAAAACGATTTGAACAGGACATAGAAGAATATCTTATTACTGAGGGCGGCTATGAGAAAGGAGATCCACATAAATTTGATCGTAAGCTGGCATTGGATGTGGAAACCTTTCTGAAATTTATAAAAATTAGCCAGCCAAAACAGTGGGAGCGTTATGAGAAAATATATGGAACAGATAGCGAAAAACAGGTAGTAGAGCGTTTTTGCCGTGAAGTGAAAATGGTAGGGCTGCTTCAGGTTTTACGTCAGGGATTTACAGACCGAGGCGTTAAATTCCGTGCAGTATATTGGAAACCGGAAACTTCTATTAATACAACAACACAGGAACAATTTGTAGCCAATATATTACATTGTACAAGGCAGTTACACTATTCGTTAAGCAATGAAAACAGTATTGATATTGTGCTATTTGTCAATGGGATTCCAGTTGTTTCAATGGAATTAAAGTGTCAGTTTACGGGACAAAGCACAGTAAATGCGATTGAGCAGTATCGATTTGACCGTAGGGGAAAAGATGCCATTTTTGCGTTTAAAGAACGTGTGCTTGTACATTTTGCAGTAGATTTGACACAGGTTTATATGACTACACGTTTGGAAGGAGAAAAGACTTGTTTTCTGCCATTTAATCAAGGGAGTAACGGTGCAGGGCGAGTCGGAGGAAAAGGAAATCCTGTCAATGAAAGTGGATATGATACAGTATATCTTTGGCAGAATGTTCTCTGCAAAGAGCGTCTGCTTGAAATCCTGAATAAATATCTTCATCTAAAAGTGGAACGGGATAATGATACGGGTGAAATTAAGTCGGAAACAATGATTTTTCCTCGCTATCATCAACTGGATGTGGTAACGAAACTGCTTGCAGATGTCAAAATCAATGGTTCTGGTAAAAATTATTTGATACAACACAGTGCTGGCTCTGGAAAATCTAATTCCATTGCATGGCTTGCCCATCGTTTGGCGGGACTGCATAATACATTTGACGAGAAGATTTTTCAGTCAGTTATTATCGTTACAGACCGTAAGGTGCTGGATGAGCAGCTACAAAATACGGTTTATCAGTTCGACCATGTAGATGGTGTTGTGCAGAAAATTGAAAAGAATGCACAGCAGCTAAAGAATGCCATCAATGATGGTGTACCGATTATCATCACCACATTGCAAAAATTTCCGGTGATTTATAAAGAAGTAAAATCAGGCAGAGGGCGGTTTGCTGTTATTGTTGATGAGGCACATTCTTCCCAGACGGGGGATGCGGCGAAAAAATTAAAACGTGCACTGGCAGATACAGAGAAGATTTTGGAAGAATACGCCCAGATGGAATGTGATCAGGAACAAAATTACAGGGATGATGAGGATAAGCTGTTAGATGAGCTGGCAGCACAGGGAATACATAGCAATATGTCATTTTTTGCTTTTACAGCGACGCCCAAAGAAAAGACACTCAATATGTTCGGATGGAAAGATGAGAACGGCAGCTATCATCCATTTCATATCTATTCTATGAGACAGGCTATCGAGGAGGGATTTATCCTTGATGTGCTGAAAAATTATATGACATATAAGATGTATTATAAGATTGTAAAATCAATACCTGATAATCCGGAGATAGATACAACAACAGGAGTAAAGGCTATTTTGGATTACGAAAAGCTGCATCCTCACAATATCTCTCAAAAGACTGCTATTATGCTGGAGCAGTTTTATCGTGTAACCAGAACAAAAATTGGGGGTAAAGCAAAGGCAATGGTGGTAACGCCATCTCGATTACATGCTGTACGATATTTACAGGAATTTCGACGACAGATTCTTGAGAAAGGTTATGACCTTGATGTACTTGTCGCATTTTCGGGGGAAATTGAAGATGATGGTCAGACATTTACGGAGGAAAAACTGAACAAGACAAAGGATGGAAAAACAATCAAAGAGAAAGCATTACCCAAAGCGTTTCATACAGATGATTTCGGTATGCTAATTGTAGCGGAAAAATATCAGACGGGATTTGATGAACCGTTATTACATACGATGTTTGTGGATAAAAAACTGTCAGGCGTGAAAGCTGTTCAGACGCTTTCTCGCCTTAATCGTACTTGTAGAGGTAAACAGGATACATTTATTCTTGATTTTGTAAATTCAGCGGATGATATCAAAAAATCTTTTGAACCTTATTATGAAGAAACGACATTGGAAGAGGAAACAAATCCGAATGTCATTTATGACCTGAAAAATACACTGGATGAGTATCATGTATATCAGGAAATTGAAATTATGCAGTTTGCAGATATTTTCTATTCAAAAAAACAGCAGATAGGTGGCGATATCGGAAAATTGCAAGGGAAAATAAAGCCGGCGATTGACCGGTTTCAGGTATTAAATGCGGAATGACAGGATATGTTTCGATCTAC
>CAYNOE010000339.1:0-3323 GCA_964398745.1 uncultured Lachnobacterium sp. | reverse complement strand
ATATTTATAATATTCATTTCCGTCAAAGCCCCTGTCCAGCGTGCGGACACAGGTTCTGGAAAAGTGTGCGGACAGTGACTGTAAGCAGCATAAATTTTCATATGTCTCACTGATAAAGCCTTTTTCAGCAGCAGAAAAAACTTTTTCATAAACGGGCAGGGGCATCTTTTTCCCTTTCGATAAAACGGCAGCTTCTATCGTGCAGTACCCCCTTCTTTATTTCACCAGTGCTTCCGTCACGGACATCAGAGACTGCTTCCATCCTGGGACTGCATGGTTTAGTGATATCAGAATTGTCTATGACAATGACAGCATTCTCTTCATCAATCTGTTTCTTTACCATGGATATATAATTTTCCATAACAGTTTCTTTTTCCTCAAAGGCAAAAAGGTTTCTTGAAAGCCTCCAGATTGTTTTATTAAGCGGGATGGTCTCATTTAAGGAACGTGCAATTTCACTTAGACGAACCTTATTGCCCGCCAGAATGCCATAAAGAATCTGTGTGACGAATTTGAACTTTGGTCTGGTCAGCCCTTTGCAAATTTTTTCTGAAAAATATGTAAAATCTCTTTTAATTTCATAGCCTAATCTGTTATAATTAATCACGCAAAAACGCTCCTTTGTTTTATTATTTTGTCGTGATTTAATTATAACATTTGTGCAGTGTCTTTGCATTTTTTATTTTAGATCCAAACTATCTGCCTGAAAAAATGGGGAAACACAAAATAATTTTTTCTTGCATTTCTTTTCCCGTTACACTATAATAGACACACAGTATGTTCTGCTGTATTCCAGCAGCAGCCGTACTCGTAATGACAAGACAACTTTGGTTCTGTCAAAAATGACAGCTTCTGCCGTGTTTCCATTTTATTTTTATAACTTACTGCCTGTGCAGCAGGCGGATTATTATGTGCCATAATGATTCACTTTTCCTGTCTGCACTGGCAAAGCACACATCAGGAGGAAAATCCATGCAAAAAACACAGACAAACACAACTCAAAAAGCCACTCCCCTGCCGTACCGGCTGACCAATGATTACCTATTCCGGGCAGTCTTTCAGTCAAGACCGAAAGCCCTGGAAGGCTTATGCCGCTCGGTACTTCATCTTTCCCCGGAGGACGCTGTCACGGTTGAAATCCGAAACCCTGTCATTCTGGGACAGCAGATTAACAGCAAAGAGTTTATTCTTGACCTTGCAGTTATTGTCAACGGCTCCGTATATTTAAATCTTGAAATGCAGATGTACCATGAGCCTTTCTGGGTAGAACGATCCATTTCCTATACCTGCAGAAGTTTTGACAACCTGAACCGGGGAGCTGCATACGGGGTGGTACTTCCGGTCATCCACGTCGGATTTCTGGACTATGACCTGTTTCCGGAATATCCGGAATTTTTTGCAACCTACCAGTTATCCAATGTGAAAAACCACAATATTTATAGTGACAAATTCTGCATTTCTGTGGTAAACTTAAACCACACAGAACTCGCCACGGAGAAAGACAAAACCTTTAGTACTGACCTCTGGGCACGGGCATTTAAAGCGGAAAGCTGGGAGGAAATCAATATGCTTGCACAACAGAACGAATATTTAAAGGAAGCCGTTTCCGGTATCGCTGTCCTCACGGAGGATGAACAGATTCGCCAGCAGTGCCAGGCACGGGAAGACTTTGAATACTGGGAACGCATAAAGGAAAACGGGCACAAACGGGAGCTGGCTGAAAAAGACAGACAGTACCAAATGGAACTGGCTGAAAAAGACAAGCTGCACCAAATGGAACTAACTGAAAAAGACAAGCTGCACCAAATGGAACTGACTGAAAAAGACAAGCTGCACCAAATGGAACTGACTGAAAAAGACAGACAATATCAAATGGAACTGGCAAAATTAACCACACGCATTGCCGAACTGGAAGCCCGTAACAAATAATACTGCAATTGCCTGACAAACTTTTTCAGTCCAGCCGGACAAATGGATGATATGCATTTGTCCGGCTGTCTTCTTTCAACAGAACTTCTCCCTTTCCTCCAGCCCGTGTTTCATGCCCTCCGCCACGGCACAGGTATCGCCCGCATACCCATGTACTGTGGTGTTTTCAGATACCAAACACCATATTCCTTTCTTTCAAACATCTTTTGCATTTGATTATTTCTGCTCATTAAAACCTGAAAGTGTCGCCAATTCCAGGCCACTTCTGGTCTTTACCGCTTAACGTCAGCGGGGTTCCATCGCTCATTTTATAACCGGCAGCATCCGCCGACCCCGGATACTCTCCCACGACCTCCGGCCACTGAATTCCAATTTCAGGATCATTCCATGCGAGACCACCTTCATCATTTGCGTGGTAGAAATCATCACATTTATAGCAGAACTCAGCAATATCAGAAAGAACCAGAAATCCATGTGCAAACCCGCGTGGAATCAGATACTGCCTGCGGTTGTCCTCTGTTAGTATTTCCCCATGGAATCTTCCATATGCAGGGGATCCAGTGCGCAAATCAACTGCAACATCATAAACCGACCCCTTTATTACCCGCACCAGCTTTATCTGTGGAAACTTCTTCTGAAAATGAAGCCCTCTGAGCACGCCTTTTGTACTCATGCTCTGGTTATCCTGAACAAAACTGAAATAAAGACCAGCTTCATACATATCCTTCTGGCTGAAGGTTTCCATGAAATACCCTCTCCCGTCACCATGGACAGCAGATTCAATAAGGCACAGTCCCTCAATACCGCTTAAATTATACGTTACTCTTATCTGACCCATTATAATTAGTGTCTGCTGATTAAGCAGACATTTGCAGCCCCCACTCTCCACGTCTGTCCCATATTCGGTACAGACGAAAAAGAGCAAAAAAATATTCGCCTTTGAATCTTAAACAGATTCGTCACGAATACAGATAATGCGATAGAGGTAAGCTGCGTTTCTTCCAGTTTGGTGGTAATACAGTCCATGCCATAGCAGCGCTTGCTTAAGCTAAAAGTACGTTCCACTCCGATTCTGTCGGTATTATCCTGATACTCCTGTTTTTTATCAACTTTTGCGTTGGCACCTGGTCTTCCAAGCTTTGGTCCTGACAACCGGATTCCATGGTCTTTACAATAATTCCGGTCCTTTCTGGTTCGATATATCTGATCGACCAGTACACGTTTTGGATAATAACCAGTGCGCTCCCTGAAACATTCCACCGCTTCTGTCAGGCAGGTACTCTCATTGTATGCTTCAAACGATATCTTTTCGATGCGCCCGTATCCTTCACTGTCAAGACTCAAATCAAATTTTGCACCAAATTCAACAGGGGCCTTGACTTTCCCTCTGACAA
>CAYNOE010000338.1:0-3338 GCA_964398745.1 uncultured Lachnobacterium sp. | reverse complement strand
GTAAATACTTGAAAAAGAAAAATGGGTAGACCTAAGCGCGCAGATAATGTGTAAAAAGGTACTTTAAATAGAAAAAGAAAACAAGGAGTTTGTATGAAAAACAAAAAAGTAAGGAATCGCAGAAAAACAATAATAATAATAACCAGCATTTTAGCAGTGTTTTTTCTTGTAATCATGCCCGGCATGTCTGTCATGGTTTATAACGACAATTTTGGTGAACGCTTTGAAACTGCTGACTGGATGGCATATTCCGTGAGCGATTTTGACGGACTGGAAGTTACAGAGTGTACGTTTCCGTCAAATGACGGACAGATTCTTGCGGGTTACCAGTATAAAAAAGAGAACCAGAAAATTAAAGGTGTGGTTGTGCTTGCCCACGGTCTTGGCGGCGGCGGACATAATACATATATGAATATTGCAGATTATTTTACTTCAAATGGTTATCTTGTCTTTGCCTATGATGCAACCGGAAATGATAAAAGTGAGGGCGATTCGGTAAAAGGTCTGCCGCAGGGAGTCATTGACCTGGATTATGCTTTGCGCTATGTAAAGGATGCAAAGGAATACAGGGATTTACCAATTGTGCTGTTTGGACACAGCTGGGGCGCATATTCTGCCGGCAGTGTCTTAAACCGCCATACCGATGTGAAAGCGGCAGTGCTTGCTGCAGGCTTTGACCGTTCCACTGATTTATTTGAACAGCAGGGGGAATCAATGATTGGTGGTGGTATTAAATTATTTATGCCTTACGTTTCTTTGTATGAACGGCTGAAATTTGGTGAATATGCCGCTTACAGTGTTACAGACGGTTTTGTAGCAGATTCCAAAGCCGGTATTATGGTAATTCAAAGTAAGGATGATACAACCGTCCTTCCGGAAAACGGATATGATAAATTCCATGACAAATATGGTGACAGTTCCCGTTTCTGCTTTATTGAGTATGAGGACAGGGGGCACGACTGTGTGTACTGCTCCAAAGAGTCACAGGGTCACAGAAAACAGCTGAACAGTGACTATGATACCTATGTAAAGGAACACGGCGGTGAATACACTGCAGAGTTAAAAGCAGAGTTTATGGGAAAATATCTTGATAAGAGCAAATGTTATGAGCTTGATCATGACCTGATGCAGCAGATGCTGGAATTTTATGATTCTTATGTATATACGAAATGATATAGAAAGGGTTATTAAAGAAAATCACATAGACCGCACGAATTGTTTTGAATGTTCAAAAATAACCTATAAATCAATAATCAGGAAAATAGAACGGACATTTGTTTTGCATGGCGGAAATATACATTGGTCTAATATCCGCGGTGTTTTTAACAAAGAACTGGTCTGCATAACTAAAAATATATCAGAAGACAGAATGTGGGTTACAAAATTACCTAATATAATACCTGAAAACAATCAATTTGTATATGTGCTGTTTGAAGATTCTAAAAATTTTAAGCCAAAATACTGGGTTTATGAAATGCGGATACCGGAACTGATTTGTATTATTGGCGAAGTAAATGGTCTTAAAGATTTTTATATTGTTTCAAAAAAATTTGACTGGCTTATCAGCGAATGTCATGAAGATGTCGTTTCATTTGTTGGAAAATCGTTGAATCTTTCATGTTTTGAAAAATGATAAAGCAAGGTTATTGCCGCCTCCTATTATTCCCAGATGACATATCCTTTTATAGAGGTATTTTTTTGGGGAAATCCGCAGGTGACAACATCGCCTTTTGCGACATCGTGTTTCTCTTTTTCTCCTTTTTCATATGCAAGTACAACACGCAGATTGAGATCAGGAGCATAATTATCCCATGTCTGCGGCAGACTGACTGCGAGAAGTGTTTCTTTGGGTGTTTCAACAACAGCCATAACAACACAGTCTTCTATAATAACGGATTGTTTTTTGTCATATGCACGGGAAGCAGAACGCATGCAGTTCACGATTATGACAGGTAATGCCATTATAGTCAGAGCAGTGATAAGCGCAATTATTTTTTTAACAATTTTCTTTTTGTTCGTATTATCTGCTTTCGTTGTCACCTCCATGGAACATCTCCTTTTCTCCAGTCACAGTAACCTATTTTGCCTAAATCACCGTCTTTCCATCTGCACCGGACAAGTTCTCCTGCTTGAACAGCGGGTCTTTGGGGTCCGGTTCTGCTATGGTGGATTGTTGCATCAACAATTGCCAGCGTTTCATGGTCTGGAAGTTCCACAACGAGCAGCGTTTTTTTATCGTCATAAGTGATGCCGCGTACATAACAGTTGTCATAAACGATTTCCCTGGTTGCTATAATATATTTGTGATAGCATGTAATTCCAACTGGTACTATTATAAATAGAAATATCAATAATAAAAATGGCAATAACTGTATGTCTGTTTTTGCTACTTTTTTCAATTAAGTCTCCCCGTATGGTATGCAAATTGGTTAATTGAGAAATTTTCTTTTGGAAAGTGTATCATATCTTTTTCTGAAAAGCAATGAATGGGGCATAAATACATAACTTGTACTATGGATGCTGTTTTCGTATTTCTGCAATAACCAGTCAACTATATTATAAACCTCAATACCCTCGTAACTATATTTCGGATGTCTTGTCCTGGCAATAATCTTTTTCGGATAAGCATCCCGGATTTGCAACAGTGGCAAACATTCTCTTTCAAGCGTATTCTGATCCGAAATATTGTCACTGACCTGGATATAGATTTTCTCGCTCCCTTTTTGCGCGACAAAATCAATTTCCTTCTGATACAATTTCCCGACATACACATCATATCCCCGGCGGAGCAGTTCAATACAGACCATATTCTCATATACTCTGCCATAGTCCATATTCCTGCTTCCCAGAATGGCATACCGGATACCTGTATCACACAAATAAAATTTCTCAGAACTTTCCAAATATTTCTTACCGTGAATATCATAGCGTTTTATGTCATAGAAAACAAAGGCGTTACACAAATATTTAATATATCTGCCAATTGTAACATGATTAGTTATTGTCCTGTTTGCTGTCAGAAGCTGACGGACCTTGTTTGGAGAAGTAAGGTTGCTGATGTTATCCATGAGAAATTCGCTCAATCTCTGTAAGACCAGCGTATCCGGCAAAGAATATTTTTGCACAAGATCTCTCGTAACGATCGTTTCATAAACTTCCTTAATATAATTTATTCTATCCGTTTCCGTTCTGTAAGCATATGAGCCCGCCAGCCCTCCTTTTATGGAATATTCATCAAAGAGTTTTTCCATGTCGCCAGTTTCATCATAGTACTGGCAGTATTCCTGAAAGCTGAATGGGAACACATGAATCTCAATATAACGTCTTGTAAAAAGAGT
>CAYNOE010000337.1:0-3339 GCA_964398745.1 uncultured Lachnobacterium sp. | reverse complement strand
CAAAAATCACCTGCGTCCTTGCTTTTGAATCCGTATTCTTCATAAATCCGTTCCTTCCAGAGCTTTATAGTTAGTTTAATTGTATCATATATAACAGAAATTCACAAGAATATTAAAAAAGACAGGCAGAAAACAACCGTTTTCTGTCTGTCCATGTCTTATTCTGTCAGTCACTCCAGACTTCTTTTGCAAGCCTGAATACTGCCCAGCCCTTCAGCCAGCCGGTATACATCGCTGTATGTGTAATAACCGCAACAATTTCTTCCTTCGTTACACCATGTGCCTTTGCGTTTTGAAAATGATGTACCAGTGAGGAATCCGTGATTCCGGAAGCCATAAGCGACACTACTGTGATAATGCATTTTGTTTTCACATCAATTGCCTCTTCATTCCATACTTCCCCGAAAAGAACATCATCATTCAGATGCGCAAACATCGGCGCAAAATTCCCAAGCTGGTCCCTTCCTGCTGTCTGTACAATTTTTTCACTCATATATCTGTCCTCCTGCAAATTCTAAAGCTTTCCATATTCTTCATCCGAAACCGGTTCACACCACTCTGTCCTGCCGTTTTCAGCAGGTACTTCAATTGCAAGATGCTGAAACCATGAATCCTTCGTAGCACCGTGCCAGTGCTTCAAGCCTGCCGAAATATTCACAACATCCCCCGGCTTTAAGTGTACAGCCGGTTTTCCCCATTCCTGGTAATATCCTTCGCCTGCAGTTACAAGAAGCATCTGCCCTCCGCCTTTGTCAGCATGGTGAATATGCCAGTTATTACGGCATCCCGGCTCAAAAGTTACATTGCCTACCGGTACCTGCTCTGTGGATAACATATTTAAATAACTCTGTCCAGTAAAATACCGGGCATATGCATCATTTGGTTTTCCCGCAGGAAATACACTCATTTCTTTCATCTTTATCTGCTCCTTTCTAAACGTTTAAATCCATCCTTCAATATCTTTCTTTGCACGCTGTACACTTCCGCCGTGAATTGCAAGACCGTTTTCCACAGTTGCATCTGGACACATCTTTTTAATATCATCCACACTCCTGCCCATCCCGCTGCCTTCATGTGTACAAAATGGTTTAATTGTTTTTCCGCTAAAATCAAAATGTTCCAGAAACGTGAATACTGCCATTGGCATTGTTCCCCAGTAATTAGGAAATCCCAGATAAATTATGTCATATCCGTCAATGCTGTCCGGATAGCTCACAAGCTCCGGCCTGGCTTCCCGCTTCTGGTCTGCCTGCGCCTGCGCAATACATTCATTATAATCCTTTGCATATGGCTGAACCTGCTCAATCTTAAACAAATCTGCTCCCGTCAGGTCGTGTACCATGTCTGCCGCCACTTCCGTGTTTCCGGTGGAAAGAGTCTTAATCACGCCATTCACATAGTTGTCATCCGCCCTTGAATAAAAAGCAACCAGTTCATTTGACATATTCGTTCTCTCCTTTCTTTTAAGCTGATTCACATCAATTTCTTTTGATAAATACATCCTACCATATATTTTATTGACATGGAATTTCAAATACGTTAAGATACTATAAACCATTTGTTTATACACAGATGATAAAAAGGGGGATTTTATGTATAATTATATGCTTGATACGTTCATAGCGGTTGCAGACTGCGGAAGCTTTACAAAAGCTGCCGGACATCTTTACATTTCACCAACAGCTGTTATGAAACAGATGAATTCCCTGGAAAAACACCTCAGTTTAAAGCTGATTGAAAGAACCCCGTCCGGAATCCGCCTGACAGATGCCGGAGCAGTCATCTACCGCGATGCCAAATTTATGATTGACTATTCCAGAAAATCCATTGCAGAAGCTAAAGCTGCTCTTCTTATGCAAAGCACCACCTTCCGCGTAGGTACGTCCCTGTTAAATCCGGCCAAACCGTTTATGGATTTATGGTACCGTGTCAACAGCGAATTTTCCTCTTATAAACTGCATCTTGTTCCATTTGAAGATAACCATGAGGGAATTCTTACCGAAATCGGACTTCTCGGTGAAAAATTTGACTTTCTTATTGGTGTATGTGATTCAAAGGCATGGCTCAGTCTCTGCCATATGCTGCCGCTGGGATATTACAAAAAAATGATAGCAGTCCCAAGGGAACATCCCCTTGCACAAAAAAACAGTATTAACCTGACTGATTTGTATGGGGAAACCCTGATGATGGTTAAACGCGGGGATTCAGAATTAAATGACACCATACGAAATGAACTGGAAAACAACCATCCCGCAATCCGTATAGAAGATACCCCACAGTTTTATGATTTGTCTGTATTCAACCGTTGTGCAGAAACGGGGAACATCCTCCTTACCATTGAATGCTGGAAAGATGTTCACCCGGCACTGGTTTCCATTCCTGTAAACTGGGATTATCGTATTCCTTACGGGCTTTTGTACAGTCTTAACGCCCCAAAAGACGTCCTTCGGTTTGTACGGACCGTGAAGGAATCTCTTTAACTGACATGCATCTGGGTTTCCTTTGCTATCTCGGATGCTTTATCAGCCCCGCAAAGGACTTCTATCAGTTTTAAAGCAAAATCAAGTGACGTTCCTGGTCCTTTTGATGTAATAATATGTCCATCCTGTACCACTTTTTCATTTACAATCCTGCCGCCCTGCAGCCTGTCTTCAAATCCCGGATAGCAAATACAGTTTTTGCCCTTTAAAATTCCTAATCCGCCAGGAACAGACGGTGCGGCACAAATGGATGCAATCCATTTCTTTTCCTCATTATATGATACCAGAAGCTCCCTTACCCGCTCATCATCCCTTAAATTTTCCATTCCTTTAAGTCCTCCCGGAAGAATAACGATGTCATATTCCTGAGTGTTAATCTTGCTAAGTATTTCATCTGCCTCTACTACAATCATTGACCGGCCGGTAACCCTTTTGTCTTCCGTAATAGAAACGGATGTTACCTCAACTCCGGCCCTGCGCAGAAAATCTATCTGCGTAATCCCTTCCAGTTCCTCAAAACCATTTGCTAATAAAACCATTGCTTTCATAATAAATTTTTCCTTTCCTGACTGATTATTTGTTCCATGCATTAAACATTATTATATTTTTCGTAACTATCCAGAACCTGCTCCTATATCATTTTTTAGCAAGGCCTTTTTCTATGCTCCGTATTATCATTATAAAATCCAGTCCTGATATCCAATTCCTATAAATTTTTCATCCCGGAAACCAACGCAGATTCCCTTGTCTATATTATCACACCATCCGTAAAAAGCTATTTCGGGATAAACCATCCCTCCGTCAGATGATACCGCATCACCTGTAACACTGATGGCTATGGAGAAAATGTCCACGTCAT
>CAYNOE010000336.1:0-3368 GCA_964398745.1 uncultured Lachnobacterium sp. | reverse complement strand
TTTGGGATTAGTAAGAGCACAGTACATACGGTAGTAACAAAATAGAACGGTTTGTGTGGCGGGTGAGATAGAAAAATAAAAAGTTTAGATAGTATATTTATTAGTAAAGATGAGTTATGGGTCTACGGAAATAGATCTATAACTCTTTTTTTGTTTGTAAGCGTCAAATCATGCGCTAAGAATTAAAATAACGCCGTCTTTCAACGGCGCGGTTTCCTGCATTCGTCTGGGAGTTTCTCTGACCAGGGCAAAAGGTCATCCAGTTTTGCAGGATCTATATTTCCTTCGTTATCACAATGCTTAGGCAATTCCGTAAGTAAATGCCTGAAATAGAAGTATGGTCTGAGATCATTGAGCTTTGCCGTTTCGGAAATACTGTAGATGATGGCGCTTGCTTTGGCACCTTTGACGGAGTTGTGGAATAACCAGTTCTTTTTACCGATACAGAATGTCCTGATAGCCCGCTCTGAGGCGGAGTTATCGATCGGTATCTCCCCATCAGTCAGGAAAACTTTCAGGTATTCTTCCTGATTTACACTATAATGCAGACCTTCAGCAGTCTTACTTTTTGGTGGAACAGCGTTCTCATTGAGCTGCTTCTTTACCCACGCAAAATATTCTTCAACCAGCGGCTTTATGGATGTCTGCCGCTCTTGAAGCCGCTCCTGTGGGGAGCTATCCTTTAATGACTCCTCCAGTTTATAGATCAATGCGATCCGGCTTAGGGCCTGATAGGCAACCGTTCTTTTGACAGCTGCCGGATCTTTTTTGTCCGCGGCCTTGAGGGCATCGGCATAATCCCGTCTGGCATGGGCCCAGCAGTTCGCGTTCGTCACATCCGGCAGTTTTTTATCTACCAGATGGTACTGGGAAAGCCCGTCTGTCACAAGGATCCCTTTGTAATCCCTGTAGAATTCAAGCGGCAGCCGGTGGTCGCGCCCCTTTTGGTATTCGTAGATGACGATGGGGCATTGTTTGTAGAATTCACCGGACCTGTGGACCCACATGTAGCTTAAACTGCCAGGACTGCGGTCATCATTCAGCACCTGCGTAGGCGTCTCGTCTGCCTGTGTGACATGGAGCTTCAAAAGTTCCTGCTTCATCCGTTCCCAAAACGGGGCAAAATATTTATGGGCGCTCCTGATGATCCAGTTCGCCATGGTCTGTCTGGAAATGTTGACGCCGTTACGGGAGAATTCCTGTTCTATGCGGTATAGCGGTGCAGAATTCACATACTTCACATTCAAGATGGAAGAAAGCAGGGAAGGCGTTACAATACTGCCCCGCAACAGATCCTTTGGTCTGTCCCCACGCAGGAACTCGTCCTGATGCTCTCCGTCTGTCCCCACATAGACCTCGACGGTATGGATCTCCACAGTCCATGACTCCGGTTCATGGCGCAGCCTTTTGTAGGTCTCATCCGGCATCCGCTTCCAGTTGCCCATGCCGTAAAAGGCATCCAGTTCTTCTTCTGAGATAGCATAGGGCGCAAGGACTTCCTCGGGGAAATCCTTCAGGTCAGTTTCCCTCTGGCCTCTGGTCTTCTTTCTGCGCGATCTGAGTGGCAGGACTTCCTCCACAGCAGGTTCTGCCGCCCTATCGTCGTATATGGCATCTGCCTCATCGAAAAAGGAGAGCTGTCCGTCGATCGCCTCCAGTTTTTCCGTATGGCGGCCAAAACGGTAACTGTTTGCAATCCGCACCTGCTCAATGAGCCTCTCCATGTTTTCGTTCAGGGCATCCATCTGATCCTGCATTGCGATCACCATTGTGACCAGTTCCTCGTGGCTGCATTTATTCAGTTCCTCGTGTGTATGCTTTCTGCCCATCCGTACCGCTCCTTAACTCCGCTGGTCTTATTATACCAGAAAGCGGCAGAAAAAGGGAATTTCGGGACCGTTAGCATTCAGCATAATGCCTATAGCTGTAACGCGCTGAAAGCCTTGCACACAAAGGGAAATATAAGAGTTTTCAAGGTTCAGAAAAACTGATTTTATTCTTCTAAAAAAGCATATATGCTTATGAAAAGTGGGAAGAAAACAGGGCCAGGAGCTGTTGGTCTGCAGGCATCCGGACAGGCTGTATTTTCTCTGTTCTGCACAATCCTCAGCAGACTTTTTTCGGTGAGACCTCCCTGATCTTCGGGTTGAGAGGGTTTAGTCCCAGCATCAGATAATGGTACTGTTCCTCCGTAAGGTCTGCAGCTTCTTCGCTAGTCCGTGGCCACGAGAGAGAACCAGACTCAAACCTCTTGTACAGGAGCAGAAATCCGTTCCCCATCCACAGCAGGCCTTTTATCCGGTCGGATCTGCGGCCGCAGAAAAGGAAAAGCGTTCCTTTTTCAAAAGGATTCTGATGGTATTTGTCACCTATGATCATGGAAAGTCCATCAATCCCTTTCCGAAGATCAACATAACCGCATGCCAGGACTACACGCCGGATGCCGGCAGCATCTTCAAGCATGGCTTACCACCTCCATAAGTCGGTCAAGGAGTCTGTCAGAGATGGTGTTGGATAGTTCCAGTACGGTCTGTCCCCTGCGCATCACTGCATCCGGGCTGAAAGACTGCCCATCATTTTTAGAACTGATAAATGGAAGTTCTACAAATGATACAGGTTCAGACTCTGTCGCGGGAGTCACCTTTGGAGAGATGAGGGCATATGCTTCCTTCCTGACCTTGCGCTGCCAGTAATAGTAATTCTTTTCCGAAATGCCATTATCTGAAAGCCATTGCTTGGCTGACTGGCCTTCAGGGCGTGCATGGCACTGTTCGATAATGGACCGCCAGTTAGCGATACGGATTTCATGTGTAGTCTTGTCCATGATAGTTAGTCTCCTTTAAAAAACTATTAGTTTTATGAGTTTTTTAAAGTATGACAGAAACCCCATTCGAGGTAAAGGCGGACTATTTGACGGTTACCTTTTTTTTACGTATAAGCAGTGTCAGAAGAGACATGAAACAGGCGTCATGTCTTGCGGGATATCAGACTTTGCCGTATACTATAGATAGGTGTCGATTTAGGTATCAGGGAAGGCAGGAGGTCGTATATGTCCGACTATATTGTTGAGATGAATCACATCACAAAGCGCTTTCCGGGCATCGTTGCGAATGACGATGTCTCCATTCAGATTAAAAAGGGTGAGATTTTTGCCCTTCTGGGGGAGAATGGAGCAGGGAAGTCCACGTTGATGAGTATGCTGTTCGGGATGTATGAGCCGGATGAAGGCGAGATTATTATCCGCGGAGAAAAGGTGAAGATTGAGTCCCCCAATCATGCGACCAGGCTGAACATCGGTATGGTGCACCAGCATTTTAAACTGGTCAGCAATTATACCATAGCAGAGAATATTGTTATGGGGATGGAGC
>CAYNOE010000335.1:0-3402 GCA_964398745.1 uncultured Lachnobacterium sp. | reverse complement strand
TATGGCTTATGCCAATTTTTCAGCATCAATATTTGCACCAGGAAATAAAAACTCCCATCCACACACATTTTTGCTTCAATCATTCGCTTTATATCCTTATGTGTGAACTCTTCACTTGAATTTTCCAATCCATCTGTGGTGATTATAAGCATGACCTTTCCAGTTTTTTCTAATCTTATCATTATTCCTGCTCCAAATGACAATCGCATACCATCGGTTGCACGTATTTTGGAGCATTTTTGCATATTATTATATTCTTTCCACATTACTGTTTTATTAAATTTCCCAAACTTCAAAAACAGCTTTGAAAGGAAAAAATAATTCGCACTAATTCTGTGTCCAGAATAGGCTCTTTTGAGAAAAAGTAGTAAAATAGAAAAAAAGGGTTTCGCAAAGGAGTCCATATGAGCAGGGAGCAGGAGAGAATTCGGAGAAAACTGGAAAACAATCCAGTCGTGGAGTGCAACAAAGTCAGGAACAGGTATTGTCCAGACCTGTTCTGCGATTTTGTAGATACAAAAGATCCAAGAAACCAGAGTTATACAGAGTATTCCAACGATGAACTGCCTGGGACTGTGTTCTATAAAGGGATAGCCGGGATTGAAAGCATGCAGTCAATGACATATGAGTTCAACCAGGAAAGGGTTGTGGAAAATCTGTACCGGTTCATGGGGAGGAAAGAAAAAGAGTATCTTCCCCATGCCGTAACAGTCAATGAATATTTTGAGAAACTGGATCCGGATGAACTGCAAAAAGTGCAGCAGAAGCAGGTCTGCGGGCTGATCCGCAGCAAAGCCTTTTATGATGCCAGGTTCCAGAAAAAATGGCTTGTGATCGTGGACGGGACACAGACTTATTCAGGAAAACGGAAACTGAATGACGGATGCCTGGAACGCCATTATAATAAGGGCACAGAGGAAGAGACGGTAAATTACCACTGTGATGTGCTGGAAGCGAAGATTGTGTTTGGGGAGAGACTGATCGTAAGCATAGCCAGTGAATTTATAGAAAATAATGGGGAAGATGCCGAAAGACAGAAAAACATGAGTGAAGAGAAACGGAAGCAGGACTGTGAGACAAAGGCGTTTAAGAGGCTGGCCGGGAAGGTGAAAAAAGCATTTCCAGGACTGCCTGTCATACTGCTTGCGGACAGTCTGTATGCATCGGAACCGGTCATGGATATCTGCCGGGATAACAGGTGGGAATTTATCATCCGTTATAAAACAGGGGGCATCCCAGGCATCACGGAGGAATATGAAAAGATCCCGGATAAGGAAACGTCAGGGCATGCAGAATTCATAAATGATACAGATTATGACGGAAAGCCGGTAAATATGCTGCGGTTCCGGGAAGAAAAGATTGTAAAAGGAGAAGCGGTACGGACAGATTTCCAGTGGCTGACAAGTGTCCGGATAACCAAAAAGAATGCAGGGAAGCTGGCCGGCACAGGAAGAAAACGCTGGAAAATAGAGAATGAGGGCTTTAACCGCCAGAAGAACTGGCAGGGTGATATCACCCATGCCTGCAGCTGGGATGCCACAGCAATGAAGAACCATTACCTGATGACGCAGATATCAGATATGGTAAAGCAGCTGTATGAGTGGTTTTTCCTGAAAGCAAGGGAAATAAAAAAGAAGCAAAAAAATATATCTTCTGAACTGTCAGCAGGCTTTGGACGGCAACTGACAGAAAGAGAAGATATATTTGGGGAGGATAGACACTGCATCCCACCCAACTGAATTAAGTATAGCAAAGGAAGTGATGCCTGCCAAGAGGGAATCTGAAAATTTTACACATTTTTGTGGTGAAAGGCATAAGTGCCGCATGGCAGGGTGGATAACTTAAGGGATTCCGGTAAAAATGTGGAGAACAGAAAAACTCCTCAGAATGGCAGGATTAAAACAAATTTACCTTTCAAAGTAACAGTTCAGCCTTTCAGTTGAACTAACTGGCATTGCACCGGCTAAAATATAGCCGGTGTGCCCATAAATAACTTTTTTATGTTTTCAATCATTCCCATATTTCTTTTTTTCAGGGTTTCAATTATGGTCATGATGGAACAGTACATCTTATGACCGCTTTCTTTCCGGAAACCTCCCGCCATTTTCTGCCTGTTCTTCGCCTTCCTCAAATCCCTTTCTGACAGATTATCATCAAATGGGACAGAAAAGTCATGCAGGAACAGAAGATGGTTGTGGCTGTACTTTTCCATCCTGCCAAGCAGCGCTGTTTCTTCCTGCTTCGCATATTTATGGGCGGTGGTTTTGTTCTCCTTACGCCCCTGTTTCAGGATAGAAAAATATTTTTTCTCATAATCCATTATTCTTTCAGCAGGCATGGCATCATACCCTTGTGTTATTAATTTTTTACGGCACCGGTTCATTTCACACAGGAGGGAAATCATTCCCCCTGACCACCTGTTCTTTGTTTCTTCTGTATTCTTACGAAGATAACGGATGATGTGCACGTTACATTCTGCATGGTCTGTTCCAAAATGGTACAGTGCGGTTTCGTGGTCATGGACAAGAATTCCGGCATACCGGTCCAGAAAATCCAGCTTCTTTAAGGATTTTATTGATTTGCTGTCCATGGCATGGTATACCACGGTATCACCGGCGCTGAAATTGCGTATATAATTCTGTTTTCCGTTTACTGTTATGGTGGTGGCATCCGTTGCCACCACATCCTGGAGGAGCAGCGTTTCTTCCAGATGCCGGATGCCTGTCTCCGATGCCGCTGCAAACTTCCGGCAGAAACTGTAAACGCTTCCTTCCGATATATCCAGTTCCCCATTCCCGGCCGCATTCAGGAAAGCGGCAATCCGGTCATTTGACATAACCCCTTCGCTGTATAAGGAAACAGCCAGTGCTTTTACATTTTCTCCGTAAGTTACATCACTGCGGTACTGTGCCGGAATAGGAAAACTCCCGTTTTCATCCGCATAAATACGGATCTCCGTAATGACAGGCTCCACGTTTAAATCAACAACATATTTTGTAACGTAATCCTGTCCGGATACTTTGCCGATTGTCCTGATCTCATGCCTGCATCTTCCGGATGCGATTTTTTCTTCTGTTTCAGTTTTTGTGAGCGTTGTTCCGGCATGCCCTTTCTGTCCGCCTGCCTTACGCTGTGTCTTCTTTCTTCCGTTATAGGTATTGGCAGGTTTTCCGCCTTTCCGGTCAGTGGATGGCGGAAGCGAAGTGTTGGAACTGTCATTGTTAATAATGCTTCTTAAACGGGCATTGTCATCTTTTAGAAGCTGGTTCTCCTTACGAAGGACATAATTTTCCTGTGTCAGTTCATTGATCCGGTCATTCAGACAGCGGACATCCTTTTTATAATCTTTTTCTACCGAATCGAGGCGTTCCATGACCTCCATAAGCTGGTTATATATGCCTT
>CAYNOE010000334.1:0-3416 GCA_964398745.1 uncultured Lachnobacterium sp. | reverse complement strand
AAACATTTATACCGATAAAACAATTATGCCGAGGATTTAACAAGTATTCTTTTATTTAAGAGTATACCATAAAAAATCCTCGGCATAAATATTATTTTACAAATCCAAGTACTTTTAGCTTTTCATCTTCTGACAGAGAATCCCAGATACGGGCGGGTTGTCTTCCGATTGTTCTGCTGACCGCTTTCGCCACTATGTCGACATCTGTTTCTGCATAGATTTCAGTTGTCCTGATTTCAGAATGCCCCATCAGTTTTGCAATCTCGGGCAATGATGCCCCAAGACGGTATAACTGTGCGCCATAAGAATGACGGAGCAGATGTGGGTGGACTTCAGGGATATTGCTGTCCTGTTCCTTTGCAAGTTTTCCGTATTTCTTGACAATCCGCTGTATATTATCTTCTGACATCCTCTCCTGCCTGCCTTTTATCTTTGTATAAAAAAGATAATCATCAGCCTTCTGTGCGCTGTGGAAAAGGGATAAATAATAATTCAGGTTATCTACAAAGCCTTTTTCCGGGACTGGCACAATCCTTGTTTTGTTCCCTTTTCCATGCAGATAGATATATGGATATTTACCAGACAGGGTTATGTCATAAATTCTTACATCCAGCAGTTCCCCGAGCCTTGCGCCTGTTGAAAACAGAAATATCATGATGAACCTGTCACGCACACCGATCCTTGTGTTAGGCGGCTGGCCGATCAGGGTTTCAACCTGCGACTTGTCCAGCCAGTTATGCGTTTTGGGAGTGACGGCCTTTGTCCTCACTTTTGTCATTGCCACCTCCAGCGAAGCGTAATCCATGTCACGGGATGCGCAGAATGATATATAAGATTTGAGGGATGCCAGCCGGATGTTCCTCGTGTTCATGCTGCCGCCATTCTGGATGAGACAACACAGGTATTCCTTAACCAAATCTGATGTTACAAAACTGACAGTGGTTTTGTCCACTGCCTTTCCATGCTCAGAAAGGAGATATTTGCGGAACTCATTCAGCCCTGTACGATAGGTTTCAATAGTCCTCTCGCTTTTGAGTTCAATACGCATATTTTCCAAATATTCGTTCACATAGGCAAAAAAGAAGGATCCGTTTTTTTTATTCCTCAACATATCTTACACCAATCCTTTCTGTCAGCTTGTCTAACTTATCTTTATAAGAAGGGAAAAGATGCGATGTCATATGGATATAATACAGGGTGTCCCTGAGGTTTCTGTGTCCCATGTACTGGGAAAGATACGGTATCCAGTTATTAAAATCCTCACCCTGATCAAGACACATTTTGACGTTTTCTACAGCGAAAAGATGCCTCAGTCCATGTGCTGTCGGTAGTTTTCCCTTTTTCGGGCAGGAAGCCATGTTTTTCCGTATCCTTCCAAATGTGTTGGCCACATCTGCTTTTGTATAATGCTCTTTTTCCCTGCCTGGCTGAAAAAAATATTTCCGCCCGGGAAGGATGGAACTGTAATACCTGTGAAATTTGAGACACAGGATGCGGACATCTTCGCTCATATAGACAATCCTGTCTTTATGACCTTTGCTGTGGTATATTTCAAGTGTCCCCCTGTCAAGATCGACATCTCCGGCACGGAGCAGGCATGCCTCAGATGCACGCAGTCCACAGCAGTAAAGGAGACGGAACAAAACAGGGAAAATGACCTCACGGTTCGGAGACCTGTAATCGCGTGGAATGCTGTCAGCAAGCGAAAAAAATTCTTTCAGCCGGACTTCCGTAAACAGAACCGGAGGCGCAGGAGGGTCAGGCTTTATACAGTAATTAGGCATATAAGCATCTTTCCCCAGCGACTGCTGGTAAAGGCCGAGCTTCTTCATTGTCTGCACCCGGCGCATGAGGGTATGTTTTGAATGGGATGCTGTGTTGTGTATCCACCCTTCAGCAATCTCTCTCGTAAGGAGAATGCACCCTGGAAAATATCTCATGCAGTATGCATCAAACTCATCCCTGAATTTACTGAGATATTCAAGCATAAAACCGGCATTATGATACATGACAGTCATGCTGTCATAGTCCTTTATTAATACACTGCTCATACGAACTCCTCCCTGACGCAATGGATGCCGCACATGTCGATGGCACAGCGTTTCATTTTCTTTTCATCCGTGGACAGATACGATTTCAGACTCTCGCTGCCTGTATGCCCGAGGGCGGCTGAAATGACCGGAAGGGATGCACCACTGTTCAGCAGTCTGCTTGCAAAAGTCCTGCGGAGGATGTGCAGCCCGTCATGGGGAAGCTGCTCCTGCAGATCCCCGTCAAGGCGGCTGTGCAGGGAGCGGCAGTTACCGGTTTTCCGGGTCATATGTCCCAGGGCAGTCACGAAAATATATTCACTCTCCAGATTCCTGCGCTCATGGAGGATATAATCAATCAGGGCATTCTGCGTTTCCGCATCCATCTGCATTTGTATTTCGGTTTTCGTCTTTCTCTGGATAATGTTCAGAATGCCTGCATCCCAGTCGATGTCACGGAATCTGAGGTTATAGATATCGCAGCTACGCAGCCCAAGGCGTAATGCCAGCAGATAAGCCGCCCGCTCCCTTTTGTCAGCGGCACAGGAGGGATGGGCTTCCAAAAGGCGTTTTTCGATTTGTTCATTAACAGTGGTGATAGTCCTGCTTTCTGGTGCATAAAACACCGGGACAGCTTTGTGGAGAAGCTCACAGGACGATATGCCCGATTCCTCTGCGTATTCAAGAAAAAGTTTAATATCGCAGGCTTCTGTCCTTACCCCGCCGGGCTTCCTGTTTTTGAAATGTTCCGTCAGGAAATAAGATGCTACAGTTTCATTTGTCACTTTGGAGAAAGGGACGGCCTTCTGTGTTTCCAAGTACACAAGAAATTTTTGCACCATCTGGATCTTCTTCTTGATGGTTCGTGGTGCATAGGCATCCAAATGGAGGAAACGCCTGTATTCAGACAGAAGGGACGAATAAGTTTCAGTGACTGGGAACGGGATATCATAAAACTTATACATACGCCACTCGTCCAGCCTGCCGTATTGGTTGTCAGCCAAAAGATATACAATGCGTCTGTAAGATGACCATATCGAATAACTGGAATCATGAGCCTTGGAAGGACTGTGTTCTATTGTGTCCAGCCACTCAAGCCCAGCCGTTAACGAGAAGTCCAAATTTCTTCTTTCAAGGTAAGCTGTAAGGAGCTGGATACATTTGTCAAACCGGTTAGTGGAAGTTTTTGAAGCTGCCCCAAGGGAAACCATCTTTTTTTTGGTGTCAGCCACAAGGATGAGAAAATCTTTTTTGTGTTTCATAAATCTTTATACCTGCCTTTTCTTAATATTTCCGGTTTCTTATCATACCGGGTGTTTTTATTTTATCAGAAAAGGCAGAAAAAGATTTATGCCGAGGATTTTTTATGGTATACTCTTAAATAAA
>CAYNOE010000333.1:998-3422 GCA_964398745.1 uncultured Lachnobacterium sp. | reverse complement strand
AGAGGTTGCGGCTAAACGTGACGAAACTTCATCGTCATGTTTTCGAGAATCCAGAGACCTCACCAAATGATGTTTTTGAAAGTGGTGTCAGATGCAGGAATTGCAAAAGAGGTTTCCAAAGAAGCAGTGGAGCGTTGCATGGAAATGAATCAAACGCTTTTATTTGATTTCATCGGGGAAATTTCTGCTATAATACATAAAAATCAAGAAAAAGAAAATAATTTCCAGCAGGAAAAAACACAAATGGAGATACTTTGCAGGGATCTGCATTGCTCTAAAGTTATGGGGGATTCCTTGAGACAACATATACACTATTGGGAGTTGACAGGGATGGATTACATTTCTGCGATACAGGATATGTACCGTGAGGGATTGCTCCCCGGTAGGGATAAAAGAGAAGGAAAACTGTGTTTTGAAGAACTTAAAAGAAGATTATTTTAATCCATTTTTTTCGCATATTTATATTGAAAAGCCGATACGGAATCATTCACGTACGCAGGATATTCTGGCAAAATTTCCAGCGGCAACGGTAATTGAAATCAACCATTATAAAGATGTATTTTGCCGAAGTAAACAGAGCTATCCGCTGCAGCATTGTTCCCAGAATTTGATTCTGGCGGCGAAACAGGGTACTTTGTTTTATGAGGGAGCTCCTGTGTGCCAGAATTTTGGAAATACAAATTTCTATTATACTTCCTGTATGATGAATTGTGTGTTTAATTGTGAGTATTGTTTTCTAAAGGGAATGTATCCCTCTGCTAATATGGTGATATTTGTGAATCTGGAGGATTTTTTTGCAGAGATGGAGCAGATGTTAAAACGGCATCCGTTGTATCTATGCGTTTCTTATGATACGGATTTGATGGCTATGGAGAATATTTTGGGATATGTGAGGGAATGGAGTCTGTTTACCGAACGGCACACAGATCTAAAGATAGAGATACGGACCAAATGTGCAAATAAATCTTTTTTCCGAAACCTCAAGCCGATTTCCAATGTCATCTATGCATTTACACTGTCGCCCCAGGCAGTGATTGAGGCCTACGAACATTATACCCCGTCTTTGACAGAACGGATTTCCTGTGTGGAAGAAATGGTTCAGGCTGGGCATTTGGTCAGACTTTGCTTTGATCCTATGATTTATTTGCCTGGGTGGAATCATCATTATGGGGAAATGTTGGAGCAGGTGAGTGATGCCATGGATTGGAATAAAATCATGGATGTTAGTGTGGGAAGTTTTCGGGTTTCCCAGGGCTATCTAAAGAAAATGAGAAAACAGGAGCCGGATTCGGCTGTGGTCTGGTTTCCTTTTCAACGGGAAAATGGATATTACCATTATCCGGATGCGTTAATGGAACAAATGGAATTTTTTTTGATAGAACAATTAGAGAAAAGGATATCGAAGGAGAAGATTTTCAGATGGAAGGAATGAGAAAAGAAGCAGCAATTGTAACCGGGGCATCCTCTGGGATTGGATGTGCCATCAGTAGAAAACTTTGTGAACTGGGGTACGAGGTCTTTGGCTTAGGCAGGGATTTTGGCAAGCTACAGATGGAGAAGGGGGGGTTTCATTCTGTGGTTTGTGATGTACTGGAAACGGAGGCATTATGTGCCTGTATCAAACAGATTACATCACAGTATCAAGTGCGTATTTTGGTTAATAATGCAGGGGTGGGATATTATGGGCTTCATGAGGAATTAAATCCCCGGAAAATCAAAGAATTGGTGCGAACGAATTTGGAGGTTCCTATGATTTTGACACAACAGCTTTTGCGGCATCTCAAGAATAATGCAGGCTATGTGATTAATATTTCTTCGGTGACTGCGGGTGAGTCCAATCCTCATGGCTGTGTATATGGTGCAACCAAGGCAGGGCTTGCCAGCTTTTCCCACAGTCTGTTTGATGAGGCACGGAAATATGGTGTAAAGGTAATGACAATCTTTCCGGATATGACGAAAACCAATTTATACCGCAATGCGGATTTCCAGGAAGGAGAGGAGATTGAAACCTATCTTCTGCCGGAGGAAGTCGCAGCGGCTGTGGAATTTATGCTGAGCCAGAGAGAAGGAATGGTGGTGTCGGATCTGACTTTAAAACCACAGATTCACCGGATTAAAAGGAAAAGATAACTACCCATATGCAAACAGAAACTTGATAACTACTGGAAGAAAGGACGGGAGAATAAAAGAAAACGGGAGGAAAAGTTAAAGACTTGTTAAGAATTTATATGTTATAACTCAGAATGTAGAAAAATCAAATTCAAGAAAAGAGGAATACACTATGTTCTGGCGAATATTAAAAAAGGACCTTAAACGCAAAAGAACATTGAACGTGATACTGCTGGTATTTATAATACTTGCGTCCATGTTCGTGTCCTCTGGCGTGAGCAACATTATCACCGTGACCAATGCGCTGGACAGCTA
>CAYNOE010000333.1:0-988 GCA_964398745.1 uncultured Lachnobacterium sp. | reverse complement strand
TTACGTTGCTTTGTACCAGAAAAAAGCGTCCGGCAAGGATGTTTATAAAGTCCTTGAAAACGCCTCTGCGATAGATGAGTTTCGTATCGAAGAGGGCATCACGATAACCCAGTCAAATATTACACGAAAAGGCGAACCGCTAGACGCTTCCGACACCAGTCAGACATTAGCATTGCAAAGCGACAGAAGTTTGGGAATAAATTATTTTCTTGACGACGGAAGTATTCTGAAAAGTGTACCGAAAGGAAAAATCTATACTGTCGCTTTCACGGAAAAAAACATGGGACTTAAAGTTGGCGACAGAATTATCATCGAAGTAGAGGGCGTAAGCCGTGAATTTACCTTTGCGGGCAGTTTCAAGGATGCTGTCTGCGGTTCGGGACTGACAGGCATTAAAAGGTTTATCATTAACGGCGAGGACTTTGATGAATATATGTCCGACGAGACAATAAAAAATATGTACAACGGAAAGATTTTATACATACATACTGCCGATATTGACAGGACAAAATATCAGATAACGGATATATCCGACGGCTTTACCTTTGAGGGCAGCATGGATACATTGAATCAAGCCTATATTTTTGATATGATAATCACGGGTCTTATCCTTGCAGTGAGCCTTATTCTTATCATCATATCCTTTGTGGTGCTGCGGTTCACCATAGCCTTTACCCTCTCCGAGGAGTTCCGTGAGATAGGCGTTATGAAAGCCATAGGCATACGCAGCATAAAGATCCGTGGACTGTACCTTATAAAATACTCCGCTATTTCCGTTGTGGGCGCAGCGGTGGGTCTGGTACTCAGCTACCCCTTCGGGAAAATGCTTATGGGTATTTCTACAGGGGATATCATAATGGACAGCAGCAGTAACGCTTTTGTAAATTTCGGCTGTGCGGTTCTGGTAGCGGCTGTGATCCTCTGCTTCTGTCTGGGATGTACGGGCAGGGTGAGCAAAATGTCCCCTATCGACGCTGTGAGAAACGGT
>CAYNOE010000332.1:0-3424 GCA_964398745.1 uncultured Lachnobacterium sp. | reverse complement strand
GCAAGAAGCATGGGATACAGCATGAATGAAACTGATTCTGCAAAGCTGAATGAGATTGAAGAAAAGCTGCTGACGTTAAAGGATAATATAAAGCTTTATGATTCCGACAGCCCGAAATCAGCCCTGATTTCCGGGGACTGTACCGTGGGATTTGTATGGAGTGCGGAAATTGCCATGTCGATGGCGGAAAACAAGGATATTGAAGTGGTTTATCCCAAGGAAGGTCCGTATGTGTTCATGGACAACTGGAATATTTTAAAAGGTTGTAAAAACTATGACGTGGCAATGAAATTCATTAATTTTATGCTGGATAGTGAAACGGCTCAGATGGTTTCCGAAGAATTTCCGTATCTTTGCCCGAACGAGGCAGCGGTAAAGGCAATGGGAGAGGAATACTCCGGTAATCCTGCCAAGAATCCGCCGGAGGATGTGATTGCAGCGGGGGAATACGTTTCCAATCTGGATACGGACACACTGGCAGTCTATGACGAGATGTGGACGAAGCTGAAAAAATAGAACACATGGAAAGGTCAGTAGAAGATGAAGATTGATTTTCTGTACTTAAATGAACCGGATATGATTCAGGCAGGTGTGCTGGACAGTGCACGCTGCATAGAGGCCATGCGGGAAACACTCTCGCTTTTCGGCAGACATGATTTTTTGCTGGGCGGGCCAAAGGCGGATGAGCACGGACTGCAGATGAATTTTCCGGCGGATTCGGATATTCCGGGTTTTCCGCTGGACGACGGACCGGACCGGAGGTTTATGGCAATGCCTGCATACCTTGGCGGGAAGTACCATATCGCAGGACAGAAGTATTACGGCTCCAACAGCCATAACAGTGCGCTTGGACTGCCCCGTTCCATTCTGATGGTAACGCTTTCGGATGTGGATACGGGAGCACCCATTGCGCAGATGTCCGCCAATCTGCTGAGTGCGATGCGCACAGGCGCTATGCCTGCGATGGCGGCGACCTATCTGGCGGATAAAGATGCAAAGGTGCTGTCACTGATCGGGCCGGGTGTGATTAATAAATGTGCCCTGATGTGTTACATGGAGGTGCTGCCGCAGATTGATACCATTAAACTGAAGGGAAGTTCCCCGGCATCGAAAACAGCGCTTGCCATGAAGGAATTTATTAAGGAGCGTTACCCGCAGGTAAAAGATATTACCATCTGTTCCACACTGGAAGAAGCCTGCCGTGATGCGGATGTTGTCAGCGAAGCAATGTCGGTCACAAAACAGGATATGGAAGAATTTAAGATGGAGTGGTTTAAAAAGGGCGCGACTGTTTTTTCCATGGGAACTTATTTCTCAAAGGAATATGAAAAGTTTCTCGGAACGAAAATGGTGGTGGACAACTACGGGATGTACGAAAAATACATGAATAACTTTACAGCACGCGGTCCGGTGGACGAGCTGGGAAGAAAGCGGGAATGGTGCATTATGGGAATGCATTTTGTGCATCTGGTGAACACCGGACAGGCAAAGAGGAACCAGGTCGTAAATCTCAGTGATATTGTAAACGGGATTTCTTCCGGCAGGACGGATAAGGACGAAATTGTTATGTGCAGTATCGGCGGTATGCCGCTGGAAGATCTGGCATGGGGATACGAGTGTTACCAGAGGGCGAAGGAGCTTGGCATCGGAACCCGGTTGAAGCTGTGGGATGAGCCGTATATGTATTGATACAAGGGTCAGAAGACAGAAATCGTTCCTGCTTGCAGGACAAGATTGTCAAAAAAGGAGATGAAAAAATGAGTAATTATCCGGCGGTTGATTTTCTTTATTTAAGTGAAGAGGACATGATAAAGGCAGGCGTCAAGGACATGCCAGCCTGCATTGAAGCAATGGAAGAGGTCGTAAAGTGTTTAAATACCGGCGATTATGTGATGGGCGGGGAAAACCACAATTCCCACGGAAGCCAGGTATCTTTCCCCAAAAATCCGCCGTTTCCCAATATGCCAAAGGATGAGGGGGACGACCGGAGGTTTATGGCGATGCCGGCGTACATTGGCGGACCGTTTGATTTAATGGGTATGAAGTGGTACGGATCCAATTCGGCAAACCGGAAAAAGGGGCTGCCGCGTTCGATTCTGACCGTGATGTTAAATGACAAGGACACGGGCGCGCCGCTTGCCCTGATGAGTGCAAACCTGTTAAGCGCCTACCGTACCGGGGCTGTTCCGGGGGTTGGGGCAAAGCATCTGGCAAGGAAGGACGCAAAGGTATGCGGAATCTGCGGGCCGGGCGTGATGGGGAAAACCTCACTTGCAGCAGTTCTTGCCGCCTGTCCGGGAATTACGGAAGTGAAAGTGAAGGGACGCGGACAAAGCTCGCTGAACGCATTTGTTTCTTATGTAAAGGAAACATACCCTGCTCTGGAAAAGGTGGAAGCCGTGGAAACAGTGGAGGAGCTGGTAAGAAACAGCGATGTGGTTTCCTTTGCAAACAGCGGCGGTACAGACCCGTCAGTTTATCCGTTTGTAAAAAGCGAATGGATTAAACCGGGCGCATTGTTAATCGGGCTGAGCTGCTTTGACATGGATTCTGTGGATATGCGCGACCACTGTACGCTTGTTGTGGATAACATGCAGCTGTACGAGGCATGGGAGGAGGAATTTCCATACCCGTCCTTTGGGCCAAACAACATTATTGGTTCTAAATTCACGGATATGGCACATGAAGGAATTATTTCCAAAAGTGATATCACGGATCTGGGTGACATTATTTATGGAAAGAAACCGGGACGTGTCAGTGATGAACAGATTTTTGTTTATTCCGTGGGCGGTATGCCGGTTGAGGATGTGGCATGGGGTAAAATCTGCTATGAAAAGGCAGTAGAGCTTGGACTTGGAACAAAGCTTCATCTATGGGATAAGCCTGACATGTGCTGAATTATATAAAAATACAATCATAATTTAATTAGTGACGACAATGTGGAGAATATACCGCTACATTTGGAACATCAGCCAAGCTGAATTTGCTAACACAAACAGGCTGTGGCCGTGTAGCAAAGATGTACGACATGTCTGTATGTCAGGTTTTTTAAAAACTTGACACATTTTAAGGAAGGAAGTGTCATAAATGGAAAACAGAATTAAAACCCACCCTGTTTTAGGCGAGATACAAAAAGGAAAACGGGTGACATTTACTTATAATGACCGGGAACTGGAGGGCTATGAGGGGGAACCGATTGCCGCTGCATTAAAGTCTGCGGGGGTGATGGTTCACCGCTATACAAAAAAGGAACATAAGCCGAGAGGGATTTTCTGTGCCATCGGACGCTGTACGGACTGCGTCATGTTGGTGGACGGAAAGCCAAATGTGCGTACCTGCGTCACACCGCTTGCAGCAGGCATGAAGGTTCAGACGCAGTACGGCGTGAGTGATAAACCGTTTGAAGAACAGGACAGAGCGTGAA
>CAYNOE010000331.1:0-3448 GCA_964398745.1 uncultured Lachnobacterium sp. | reverse complement strand
TATATCCGGTGGTAAAAGGTGTTCTTATGTTATCTGCCTTTTTATTCAGGACAAGAAGTTGTTCATCCGAATACCCCAAATACAGATACTCGGCATCTTCTGCCAGTTCTTCTTTTACCGCTTCCTTATATTTTTTATAAAACCTCTCCTCCGATTCAAGGAAATCGTAATCCAGTCCCACCTTTTCATTTCCATTTGACATCCACGGTCCAAAATAAGCATAATTGATACAGTAATTAGGGTCCATATACTTCATCATACCGCCCGTCCCCAAAAACCCCCTGTGCTCAGCCAGATATTTTTTTTCAAAGCTGTTGTTGTAACTGCTTATCAGCCTTTGTATGTACTCCCCATCCATAACTCCTTCCAAGTCCTTCGATGCCTCCTTAAGCGCCCGGTAAGATGCAAGGCCCTCCACTAGTTTTCCATTGCTGTCTATTGTCCGGTATTGCCAGTTCAGAAACACGAAAAGATGAAGTATTACCACGGTGCACATGGCAATAACCGCCACAACGGAAACCCTGTTCCAAAGCTTCCGGTATTCCATCCATATCTGTCTTTTCATTTTTTATCGCCCCCCTCGTTTTTCTCCGTTTTATAACTGCTGCCATGGTACAGAACTTTCCAGTCAGAACCTTTTCCCTCCCTGACAAGAATCAGATACTGCCATTTCCCATTATCGTTATATTCACAGAGGAATATATTTTCTGCCTCATACCCATTTGCCACCCCTTTATCTTTATCTTCATAAATGGCATTCATCCTTGGGTCAACACAATTCCATGCTTCGCTATCCAGTTTCAGTGTCCCCTCAATATAATCGCCTGCCGCTTTGTATGCCAGATTCAATTCCCTAGAGTCAAAATCCGGCTCATTATCATAACATCCAACTCCATACTTATAATTTCCACTTGGATCTGTTTGATACTCAAGGCCATCTTGAATCCAATTCGCCTTTTCCCTCTCCGCCCGGTATGCCGCCAGTTCTTTTTCGAGTTCCTCTGCAGATGCTTCCGTCCAGGATTGTGACGAACTGTTTTTATTCTCTTCCCGCTGTTCCGGTTTGGCATCATTCTCACTCGCCTTCTCTCCTGCATAATCCCCACTGTCATCTGCATTTTCAGAAACAGTCCCGTTTGCTCCATCAATGGGACTACATCCTGCCATAAATACCAGGATTAACATTCCTGCCGCCATTAACTTGATATATTTTTTTCTCATCTCATTTCACTCCTCTTTGTTTCCGCTGACACAGTGTCATTGACACATAGATATAATAATCCTCCAAAGTGGGAATTACGGACTTACATGAAAAATCCGAAAGCGCTTCCCCCACAAAACGGACCTGAACCTCTTTTCCTGCCTGTTTGATATGAATGACCGCCCGCTCCTTATTAATTTCATTCATCCTGTCCTGCGTCACAATTACCTCCCATACTTTTCCCGCCACGTCTTCAACCATTGTATCAATATTGCCGGTTTTCATAATCTCTCCTTTGTGAATGATAATGAGCCGGTTCGCAATGGCCTCAATATCGGAAACGATATGTGTGGAGAGCAGGATAATTTTCTCCTTTGCCATATTGCTGATTATGTTGGAAAACCGTATTCTCTCTTTGGGGTCAAGTCCGGCTGTCGGTTCATCCAGTATCAGAATTTCAGGGTCGTTAAGTATCGCCTGTGCAATACCAATCCTTCGTTTCATTCCACCGGAAAAAGTTCGCACTTTCTTGTTTGCCACATCAGACAGGTTGACAAATTCCAGCACCTCCGGTATTTTCGCTTTTAATTTGTCTGCGGGGATTCCTTTCAGCGTCCCCATATAATTCAGAAAATCGGCTGCCGTAAAACCAGGATATACACTGTAATCCTGTGGCATATATCCAACTAAGTCACGGTAATCCTCATCCATCTGTTTAATATTTTTTCCATTGTAAAGAACTCTTCCGCCGGTTGGAAAATCTACCGTGGTAAGAATCCTCATGAGGGTACTTTTTCCCGCTCCGTTTTCACCCAGAAGTCCATACACTCCCTGTTCCAGTTTAAAATTCACCTCTTTTAATGCTTCTTTTTTTCGATAAGACTTACACAGATGCTCGACCTGCAATTCCATCCCTGACTCCATTCCTTTCCCTCCATATTTTATTTTCCATCAAAAAAACTCAGACAGAATACGTATATTCTATCTGAGTGTTGTAACCTACTTTCGGTAAAGATGTGTCAAAGTTGTAATATAGTTTCGTTATAGTTGTAATTTTTTACTTTGCCAGCAACTGATAAGCAAAATATTCATAACCATTTTCAAATTGGACGGTCATTTCATACAACTGCTCATGTGCATACAACCGGCTTCCCTTGATTTTAATTACGGTTTCGGTTCCTCCGGTTCCAATGGATGGGGCATCCTCTGCTGCCTGCAGACCAGCCAGTTTCACAAAAAGCTGCAATCCACCACCCGGTGATTTCTCCGGCTGTTCTCCATATCGCTTGATTTCTGCCCCCCATACGTTTCCTGTGACAGCATTCAGATATAACACCGCATTCATCGATTGGTTTACATAGGTTACCGTCCAAAAGCTAAAATATGCCTCCCGCTCTCCGGTGTCTTCCTTTTGCCTGCCTACACCAAGCTCTGCATTTACTGAAAAAGAAAGCTTCTCTTTTTCATCGCTTATTTTCATCTCAGCCAGCCATTTTCCCCCATTTTGGATTGCTTCCTTCATGGAAATCTGACCGGCCACCTGTTCATGCAATATTACCCCCGTACGATTGTTCCAGTTCTTTACAGCCTCCTCTACCTGCTTCATGGAAAGGGAATTTTCTTTGTCATTGCCATCAGCATTTTCATCTATGTTTTCCCCGCTTTCCCATTCCCGGACAGGGGATTCCACTTTTATGTCTCCCCGTTCTGACAACAGCTTCATTTCCCTTTGCCTGAGTATAACATTTGCAATTACAATACTTCCCATGATAAACAGAACAGCAAATATCAGGGAGAGAAATGTATATTTATATTTTTTCATCCTTCATTTTCTCCCTTCTGCATAAAACTTAACGTAATTTCCGTTCCGGTCTTTCCGTCACTCTCTATTTTCATCCTGGCGCCATGAAGTTCCATGACTTTAGACACAAGCGCCATCCCAAGTCCGGCCCCATGCTGCTTTCTCGCCCTTGACTTATCCACCATATAGAAAGCCTCCGTAATCCGCCCCAATTCCTCCGGGGGAATCCCCTTTCCATTATCTTCCAGACAAATCTGATAGATACCGTCCTCTGCCCTCCCTGTAATCCATATGTCTTTAGCATCTGCCTTTATGGAATTATCTACAAGATTTAATATCACAGACTTGAATAAGTCATAATCCGCTTTTATCCTTCCGTCTGCCATTTTCATATGAAACCGTACTCCACGCTTATCACAAATAGATTCTATCCCCTGTCTTAAAGC
>CAYNOE010000330.1:0-3464 GCA_964398745.1 uncultured Lachnobacterium sp. | reverse complement strand
TTAGAACTATTTTTAAAACCTGAATAAAAAATAGGAAAAGTACCTTTCAAAGCTGGTCAAAGTCAGCGTAACTTGCGTATGTAGTCTGCAGTATGTTATAATAGGAAAATATTTGAAACGATATTTATATCTATACAAAATATAAATATTGCCGCTTGTATTGAATTAAAGCGTAAAATATATAATTTTCCTCACAAACTATGAAAACAGAGTAGAGTTTAAATTCAATACAGAAATCAGACAGATAAAAAAGGCAGAAGATGGCTACCTGCTGACAGACAGAAATAATGAATCTGTAAAAGCAAAATGTGTGGTAAATGCTGTGGGAGTTTATGCAGATGAATTTCATAATATGGTAAGCAGCGGTAAAATCCATACCTTTCTTTCCGTGGCATCAGGTCATTATATCCTTCAGAGGAAACTGTGCACATGAGGAAAGGCATGAATTTATAATTGAAGAAGTAAAGGATGTCCCGTATTTTGTGGATGTTGCAGGGATAGAATCACTGGGACTGACCAGTGCCCTTGCAATTGGCGGGCGTGTGGTAAAAATTATATCAGGATTATTAAAACCAGATAAAAATTTGGATTTTAACGGCAAATGGAAGGGAATTCTCAATCCAAAAAATGTTTCAAGAAAACAATATTCTGCATTAATAAAGAAAAAAACCAGAGTATGACAACATTATTTGCCGCTTTTAAATGGTTATAGAGGTGAAAATTATAGATGCTGATACACGTACTCTGGGTGCTAAATCCATGGACGGAGTAAAGCGCAGGACACGTTCCGGAATGGGAAGATGCCAGGCAGGATTCTGCACCTCGAAAACAATGGAAATCATTGCAAGGGAACGGAAGGTTTCGCAGCTTTCAGTTACAAAAAACGGCATAGAAAATATTCTGATTCTGAAAAATGAACCACCAGTCCGGAGAAATTTTAAACCAGTGTATCCATAACGGATTTGGTCTGCATACATTTAAAGAGGAACTGACCGGACCAGGGTATGCGCAGCGTTTTATTGATGAAGTTAATGAATTTCATATAAAATATAAACTGGATACCATGGTCACAAATATTTCAGATCCCAAAGTGGTTACAGCAATAAATTGTACAGACGGATTGTTTGAAATAAGGGCAAAGGCAGTAATTCTTGCAATGGGATGCAGGGAACGTCCAAGAGGTGCCTTAAATATTCCAGGATTTCGTCCTGCCGGAACTGCACAGCGGCTGATTAATAAAGAAGTAACCCATTCGACACGTATTGTTACAAATACAGTCCGTGTGGAAAACGGAAACCTTCCGGTTGTGTCGGTAAAAACATAAAAAGATATTCCAAAAGAAAAGATTATGGATATCATGTGTGAAATCCCAAAAATCCATGTGCAGGCACCAGTCCATACAGGGGGACATTATTATGGAAAACATTGGAAATACCAGAGTGGATTTAATTTCCATAAAAGAGATATACAGAAAAAACGAATCAATTCATTGATAGATTTATATATATTGCCTATTGTTTTATACGGGCTGTTTCTATATTATTATAAATAGTTACGAAATGGTGCTACAAAAGAAAGGAATGACTATGGGAAGAATTATTGCAATTGCAAATCAAAAGGGTGGGGTTGGAAAGACAACCACTGCAATCAATCTGGCATCATGTATTGCTGAAACCGGAAAAAAAGTACTGGCAATTGATCTGGATCCGCAGGGAAATATGACAAGCGGACTCGGTGTTGATAAAAGCGAACTGGAAAATACGGTATATGAACTGATGTTAAGCGAATGTACAATCCGTGAAAGTATGCAGACAACTGTAGTAAATAATTTAAAGATTATTGCATCGAATGTCAACCTTGCAGGAGCAGAAATCGAGCTGCTTGGAATTAACGATAAGGAATACATATTAAAGACAGCGGTTGATTACATCCGTGATGATTTTGATTTTATCGTCATCGACTGTCCGCCGTCCCTTAATATGCTGACGGTTAATGCAATGACCACGGCGGATACTGTGCTCGTGCCAATCCAGTGTGAGTATTATGCGCTGGAAGGATTAAGCCAGTTGATCCATACCATTAATCTTGTGCAGGAACGTCTGAATTCAAAACTTCAGATAGAGGGTATTGTTTTTACCATGTATGATGTGCGGACAAACCTTTCCAATCAGGTAGTAGAAAACGTAAAGGAAAATCTGGATGCGAAGATTTATGAAACTATGATTCCGAGGAACATCCGCCTTGCAGAAGCGCCGTCTTACGGGATTCCGATTAATATGTACGATTCCAAATCCGCAGGTTCGGAAAGCTACAGGAACCTTGCAAAGGAAGTAATTAACCGGAAGGATTTATAAGGGGGAAAAATATGGCAGTAAAAAAAGGACTTGGAAAGGGACTGGATTCCCTGATTCCGGACAAGGCCAGTACAAAGTCCGTGGCAAAGAAAGAAATACAGGAAAAACTGGTCAGTGAACATGCAGCAGATGCTGTCATGATGGATATTGACAGGGTTGAACCAAACCGCGAACAGCCAAGAAAGAAATTTGACGAAGATAAACTTTTAGAGCTGGCGGAATCCATCCGGCAGTTTGGCGTCTTACAGCCGCTTCTGGTGCAGGAGAGGGCGGACTATTATGAAATAATTGCCGGGGAACGCAGGTGGAGAGCGGCAAAAAAAGCAGGTATCAGGGAGGTTCCGGTTGTAATCAAGAATCTGACTGAGCAGGAGATTATGGAAATCTCCCTGATTGAAAATATTCAAAGAGAGGACTTAAATCCGATTGAAGAAGCCCTTGCATACAAACGCCTTCTGACTGAATTTAATTTAAAACAGGATGAAGTCGCGGACCGTGTATCCAAGAGCCGGACCGCAGTAACTAATTCCATGCGTCTCCTAAAACTTGGGGATCAGGTGCAGCAGATGGTGATTGATGAAAAGCTGACCACAGGACATGCACGTGCCCTGATTGTAATTGAAGATCCGGAAAAACAGCTGGAAATTGCGGAAAAGATATTTGATGAAAAACTGAGTGTCCGTGATACGGAAAAACTGGTGAAAAATCTGCAGAATGAGAAAAAGGAAAAGCTGGGGGAAAAAGAAAAGCTTGACCCGCAGCTTGAAGCAGTTTACCATGGACTTGAAGAACAGCTAAAAGGAATTCTTGGCACGAAGGTTTGTATTAATCCGAAAGATGCCAGAAAAGGAAAGCTGGAAATCGAATATTATTCGCAGGATGAGCTTGACCGGATTATCGATTTACTCCGGACAGTTGAAAAATAGGCATAAAAATACGGGAGAAAAAAAATGATTTCACAATATTTGGGAATTGACAGCGATTATGTGATTATAGGGCTGGCAGCAGTCAGCATTATTTTATTTATACTTGTGATTGTGAATATGGCGCAGGTGGGCAGGCTTAAGAAAAAATATGCTTCATTTATGCTTGGAAAGGATGCAAAGTCAT
>CAYNOE010000329.1:0-3475 GCA_964398745.1 uncultured Lachnobacterium sp. | reverse complement strand
GTGATTTTTGGAACTCTTCTGTTTGCGCTGATTTTTCTGGCAGGCATGTACACCATGATTAATTTTCCACAAATGTATTTTGTACTGGTGGCACTGGTAGTTGTGGATTTGGTGTGTCTGTATGTTATTATCAGCGGCTGGATGAGCATACAGGAATCGAAGGCCCGTAAATGGGAAGAACGGTATGAAAGCATTTTTAAATCGGAAAAAGCTTCTTATCTTCTAATGAAAAGATATTTTGGGGAGATTGAAGAAAAGCTTGAGTATTTAAATAAGGTTTCAGAAATTCCAACGGAGGAAATTATTAATGCGCAGAAAGCTGCGGCACGTGTAGTAATCAACCGCTGTCGTGATAATACAACTACCCTGATGAGGTCAAGCGAGCAGACGGCATCAAAGATTGGTGGAGTCAACAGTCTTATCAGTGAATTTCAGGGTATTCTGTTATCCCTGCAGCAGAATATGGAAGATTCAAATGACAGAATGTTCCAGATGCGGATGCAGGAAATAACGGTTGCCCTTAAGGATATGGAACTCCGTCTTGACAATGCGATTATGCAGAGCCAGAAGGTGATTGCACAGGCACCGGTTTTTACAGCTCCGGCATCTGCTATGCCGGTACAGACGCAGTCAGCAGAAGAAGAAACAGCAACTGAATTGCCAGAACCGGAGGAAACAGAAGAAGCAGCAGCCGAATTAACGGAACCAGAGGAAATAGTAGAAGCAGCAGTTGAATTGCCAGAATCAGAGGAAACAACAGAGCCAGCAGACGAAACATCCGGACAGACAGAAGCAGAGGCTGAAATGGCGGAACCGGAAAATGAAAACCTGGAAGAAGCCATGAATCTGGAAGAGACAGAAGAAACGGATATGACAGAAGCAGTGGAAGAATCTGCAGAAGAAATTCCAGAGCCGGAAACAGAGGAAAAACCGCCGCTGCCGGATTTATCAGATCCGGATAAAACATTAGATGCATCTGAAGTTGACGCACTGTTTGCAGATATGGAAATCGACATGGGTGTAATTCAGGAAGAAAAGCCGGAACCGGAAGCTGCCGAAGAGACTGATGAATCCAGCCAGGAAGAAAGCTCAGAACCAGAAGAACCAGTAATGCCGGATTTGTCAGATCCAAATAAAGAGTTAGATCCTGCTGAAATTGATGCATTGCTTGCAGATATGGAAATGGAGATGGAAGCAGACAGGAAAGCGGAAGAAGAACCGGAGCAGAGCCAGCCAGAAGAGGAATCACAGGAAAGTTCGGAAGAAATAAAAGCAGAAGAACCGGATGTGAATGAAGAGTCAGATTCATCTGAAATGGATGCGCTGCTTGCAGATATGGAAATGGATTCCAGCCAGGAACAGGAAGAAAAGGCAGAGGTAGAAGAATCTGAACCAAAGGAAGTGGAAGAAAAGCCGGAAACACCAGATATGGCGGAAATTGATGCTTTGTTTGCGAGTATGAATGCTGAAATGGAAGCAGACAGAAGAGCAGAGGAAGAAGAGAAGTCTGAGGAGGAAACCGAAGCAGAAGCGGAACAGCCAGAGAAAGAAGAGGAGCTTGAGGAGAAAGTAGAAGCAGAACCGGAACAGCCGGAGGAAGAAGCGGAGTCTGAGGAGAAAACAGAAGCAGAGCGGACGGAAGAAAAAGCGGAGTCTGAGGAGGAAGCAGAGGCAGAACCTGAGCAGCCAGAGGAAGAAGTGAAGCCTGAGGAGGAAGTAGAGACCGAAGAGGAACAGCCAGAGGAAGAAGCGGAGCCTGAGGAGAAAGCAGAAGCGGAACAGCCGGAAGAAGAAGCAGAACCTGAGGAACCAGAAGAAGTAGAAAATACAAGCGAAAAACCGCCGATACCGGATTTGTCAGATCCAAATAAAGCACTGGATGCGGATGAAATCGAGGCATTATTTGCAAATATGGGAGGAGAGAGTACTCCGGAACCGGAGCCAGAGCCGGAAAAAGAGGAAAAACCGCCGATACCGGATTTGTCAGATCCGAATAAAGCACTGGATGCAGATGAAATTTCAGCATTGTTTGCAAATATGGGAAGCTGACAGAAATACATATAATTACAAACACGGACAGATATCGCTTCTGTCCGTGTTTTTTTGGCTATTTGTCTGCAGGATTTTTTGAAATAGTTTTAATTATCCGTACTACCTTTTCCATTGATTCTATAGAGATATGTTCATACGGACCGTGGAATCCATATCCTCCAGTGCCGAGATTAGGGCATGGAAGTCCCATAAAAGAAAGACGCGCGCCATCTGTGCCGCCGCGGATTGGACAGGAAACCGGGGTAAGTCCCACGGAACGAATCGCGTTCTTTGCAAGTTCTACAATATACATCTGTTGTTCAATAACAGAAAACATATTTTCATAGGAATGTTCAATGGTCAGTTCAGCGGTATTTGCCCCGTATTTCTGGTTCATTTCAATTTCCAGTGTGCGCAGGAGATTCAGCCGTGATTCAAAAATTCTGCTGTCATGGTCACGTACAATAAGTGAAAGCGTTGCATGGGCTACATTTCCCGAAATATCCGTTACATGGTAAAAACCTTCCCGGCCCACTGTATTTGCCGGAGTTTCTTCCTTTGGCAGACTGGAAATAATTTCAGAAGCTACCAGCGCAGCATTGACCATAATATCCTTTGCCTCGCCCGGATGCACATTTATACCATGGATTTCAAAAACTGCGCCTGCGGCATTAAAGTTTTCATAGGCTATTTCGCCTTCAAAGCCACCGTCCACAGTATAGGCATAGTCAGCCTTAAAACAGTCAAGATTAAAAAGATCCGCACCTTTTCCGGTTTCTTCGTCTGATGTAAATGCAATCCAGATATCACCATGTGCAACCTGCTCCTGAATAAGTTCCTCCAGCGCAGTCATGATTTCTGCTATTCCGGCTTTGTCGTCCGCGCCCAGAAGTGTTGTACCGTCCGTGGTAATTACAGTGTGTCCCTTCTGCGACAGCAAATCCGGAAAATCGCATGTACGCAGGCAGGAACCGTTTCCTTTCAAAAGAATGTCTTTTCCGTCATAATTTTTAATTAGCTGCGGTTTTACATCCCTGCCGGAAAAATCCGGTGAAGTGTCAATATGTGAGATAAAGCCAATTGCTTTTTTATTTTCCATACCAGGCGTAGCGGGCAGCAGTGCATAGACATAACAGTCTTCCGTCAGCAGGACGTTTGTTAGTCCAAGCTCTTCCAGTTCATTTTTCAGTTCTTCTGCCAGTGCAAATTCGCGGGTGCCGCTTGGCCTGCAGGCAGCAGAATTGTCTGAGGTGGTCCAGTAGGAAATGTATTTAAGAAACCGTTCTTCTACTTTCATATAAAATGTTCCTTTCCTGAGTCATTTGTTAATGAGGTAATTTAACATGTATCATGAAATTATGGCTGTAAAGTTTCATTTGTTGTGTGTTTATTTGGAACTGTTATAAAAAATTTAAAAAAAATAAAAAAAGGGGTTGCATTTATT
>CAYNOE010000328.1:0-3486 GCA_964398745.1 uncultured Lachnobacterium sp. | reverse complement strand
CGTTTTGTTACATGCAAAATAAACTCCCACGCAGCCCAGTAAAATACAAAACAATATGCCTGTACTAATTTTTGCTTTTTTTAATCTCATGCCTTTACTTCCTTTGTTCCGGCCAATGGTATACCCATATCATGATTTCTCCAAATGGTGTCTGATACAGTTTAAAATGACTGTTTTAGACTGTGCATTATGTAAAATTGCATAATATGTACTTCCGTCCCTTCCTGTTCTTTTTTCCTCCGACATTCCGGCTGCAAAACCTTTTTCAGATACACGTCTTTCTTTTTTTCCATCCGTTTCTTTTTCCAGAAGATATCCTTCCTCCTGAAGCAGGGAATTGATAAAAACTGCCGTAATATTTTTCCTGTCAGGTTCCTTTAGTTCATTTAACTGTTTTGCAACTTCAGATATAGTATATGATGCCGGAAGCTCAACTGTATCCAGTAAATCCGGCTCTATCCAGAATTCTTCTTTTCGTTTTCTTTCTGTCTTTTCCTCTATGGTCCATAAACCGTTTTCTACTGAAACTTCCGCCGGGAATTCACGGATGACTTTTAAAAAACTTTCCCCGTAATTTTGCACCTTATTTGCTCCCATCCCATAGACATCCAGCATATCCCTGCTGGTTTTTGGAAGCTTAACACACATATCCTTTAAGGTCTTATCCGAACAGATAATAAACGGCGGAACCTTTTGTTCACTGGCAAGTGCTGACCTGGCCGCGCGGAGTTTTTCAAACAGTGCCTGCCCCGGGGCGCTCAATTCCAAAACCACGCTTTCCACCCTGTGTTTCGTTTTGGCAGAAACCAGAACCTCTTCTTCCTCTTCCGGAATGCTTACACAGTTACTGCATTTATCGCAGATACAGCTTTTTTTCTCCCCGAAATAATCTAAGATATACTGCCGCAGGCATTCATCCGTTTCACAGTAGCGTATCATCTGGTTCAGCCTCTTCACATCGCCGGAATGTACCTTCGATGCTTCCCCGGCATCCATCGCATCATTCCCGCGCTTTAAGTCAATCAACCGCCTGTTTATCATAATATCCTGTCTGGAAAAGAATAATACACATTCCGCTTCCTCCCCGTCCCGTCCGGCTCTTCCTGCTTCCTGGTAATAATATTCGATGCTCTGCGGCATATTGTAATGAAGCACATACCGGACATTAGATTTATCAATTCCCATGCCAAAAGCATTAGTCGCAACCATCACACGTATCCGGTCAAAACTGAAATCTTCCTGCATCTGCTTTCGCATATCCTGATCCATCCCGGCATGATATTTTCCTGCCTGGATGCCGTGCTCCAAAAGCAGGCTGTGTATTTTTTCCACATTTTTTCTTGTAGCGCAGTAAATAATCCCGTTTTCTTCACTGTGGCGCATAACATAATTGAGCACACTGTTATCCGTTTCCCGCCCGCCTTTCCTTGTGATTACTTTAAAAAACAGATTCGGCCGGTCAAAACCGGTAATGACAAGCTCCGGCTCTTTTAATTCCAGAATCCGGACAATATCATCCTTTACCTGACTGGTTGCAGTTGCAGTAAATGCGCTGACAACCGGACGGTCTGGAAGCTGTTTTAAAAATTCGGCAATTTCCAGATAAGACGGTCTGAAATCCTGTCCCCACTGAGAGATACAGTGCGCTTCATCCACAGCCACCATCGCAATATCCGCATGAACTGCAAACTGCAGAAAACGGGATGTTAAAAGCCGCTCCGGCGCGACATAAATAATCGTATAAGTTCCTTTTGCAGCATTGGAAAGCGCAAGTTCAATCTGCCGTTCTGACAAAGCGCTGTTGATATATGCCGCATGTACACCCGCCTGGTTGAGCGCGCGTACCTGGTCGGTCATAAGAGAAATCAAAGGGGAAATAACAAGTGTGATTCCATTCATCATAAGCGCCGGAACCTGATAGCACAGTGACTTTCCTGCTCCGGTCGGCATAATTCCAAGGGCGTCTTTTCCCTCCAGCATCGCATTAATCAGACTCTCCTGCCCTTTGCGCAGAGTGTCAAATCCGTAATAAGTTTTCAGGATTTCTTTTACCTGCATCGTACAATCCCTGTCCATTTTGCTGTCTTTTCGATTACTCTCCAACTTCTAATTCTCCTAAATATATATTTTTACCCAAACTGTTCTGTACATAATACCTCAAAAACAAATGCTTTGCAATTACTGTCCTTCTCCATATCTCACAAGGGACATTCACGCACTCTTTGCACCCTTTCATACCTTTTTGATTTATTGAACAATCATATATTGGACATACCTGTCCCGCAACAGCTTATTATATTTGCCGGTTGCGCCATCTCCAGGATTTCCCGCTGTTTCTTTTTGCTGAATCCCCCAAGCACAAGCTGATACGATTTATCCAGTAAGTCCTTCAATAAATCATCCGGTACTTCACCATCCGGTTTTATTGAATTCCAGTGGGTTTTATTCATATAATATCCGGGAATGATATCCTCGTACTGTTGACGCAGAAAATCGCCTTCCGCCGGTTCAAGTTTCAGCGTAATATAGTATGGCTCATTGTTCTCCCCCAGACAGACCGCAGCAAACATTTTCCCGCCTATTTGATAACGAATCCAATTCCACTCTTTCTGAAGATCCTTTGTCACGCCTGCTTTGTCCAGTAAATATTCATCAATCCATGTGTACCTCATAAATCAGTTCTCCTTTTTTGTTATTGTATGACTTGAATTCATTCGCAAAACCGCACGACCAGTCGTGCTTTCCATGTAATAAGGAGGGGCCCGTTTTACGGGAAAATTCCTTATTACCTGCCTCCTTTTGCTCATATATGGGGTTCTGAATAGTTACAAAGTTTATATATCCCAAATAGTCAACTGCTTTTCTTTCAACGATTTTATCTTTCTCTCTGTGATTTTATCATTTTCTGTAACTCTCCCGCATAAGAGCGGATAATTAGCATCATATAGTTTACAGTTTTGATAAGTACTTTCCTGGCTATAGTTTGCATAACAATACTGACATCCATTTTTACATGTATTGTATGTGCCTGTCTCAATACTTTCAATACAGGCACACTCTTTTCTTTGATTCTTATCTTTATCCGCTTTAATTTTGCACCCCAGAATTTTCTCAATTAATTCTTTGTCAATACAGCAATTATGTTCTATTCCACAGGAATAGAAATCAATCATTTCTGCACATGTCGCAACTTTAATATCATAATTGCCTGCAATTAAAGCAATTTCCCTACCAAACGCAGTTAAATCATTTTCTGATAAAACAAAGGAATTTAAGGCTTTCATGTTTCTTTTATTTTTAGTATATATATCTACAAAACTAATAACACATTTGGATGTGTACCCACGCAATTCTTTCGCAATTTGCTCAAACGCTTTTAAATGATATTCAGGATTATATTTATTCGTAAAGATAATTGGATCATATCTCCATATCACCTTATCCTTGCCAATTTTATGCGACAATTTTTGAAATACCGGAATTATA
>CAYNOE010000327.1:0-3503 GCA_964398745.1 uncultured Lachnobacterium sp. | reverse complement strand
TAATGTAAATTTTCTGGAATATGATTAAAAAGTCCTTTACAAAACGTCACTGTCAAAACAGCGAAGTCGATTTTAATTAGCTGCGGCGCGAGCACCCTTTGACATTAAGGAGCTGCGCGAGCTTTATGAAGCCGTAAGGCTGAATCGTAACAATATTTTTACATCTTGAAATAAGATATCTGCGACTTTAAGCTTTCTGAAAGCTCTGTTAAAACATGAACCTTTTCATTGCACAAATCTATATCGGATGAAACAGTGGCCATTGTTGCACTGGTTTCTTCACATGCGGCTGTATTTTCCTCAGATATTGCAGAAAGATTTTCCACAATATCACTTAAGTTCTTCTGCTGGCTCTCCATCCTCTCATTGCTGCTGTTGATGCTCTTACTTACCTCTTCAACCGCCATAATCTCCTGCCTTAGACTCTCAAATCCCTTGATGGTAAGCTCTAATTCCTCTTTTTGTTTCTCCAGGATACCATTTAAATGTACGGTTTCTGCAATACTTGCATCTGAATTATCCACCAAATCATTAATCAGGTCTTCGATATCCGAAGCACTCTGCGAACTTCCATCCGCTAACTGCCTGATTTCATCGGCAACCACAGCAAATCCTTTTCCCGCTTCACCTGCCCTTGCAGCCTCTATGGACGCATTTAATGACAACAGGTTTGTCTGTGTCGTTATATTTTTAATCATGTCAAGCGCTTCCCTTATCTTGCCGCTTGACACATTTGTTGCATGCGTTTTGGATGCGACTTCCCCTATGCTGTGTACCGTCTTCTCTGAAATATCGGTTAAGTCATTTAAAACATCAGACATATTTTTTAACAAGTCTGTAGTTTTGATAACTGCCTCCATAAGACGTGCGGCATTTTCTGAATTGTTTTTTACCCCGTCTGCAATAACCATCACTTCGTTTTCTGCCTTCATGGTATCCTGCGCCTGTGCCGATGCCCCAAGCGCTATCTCCCCTATTGCAGTATTTACATCAGAAACTGCCTTATATATTCCCGAAAACTGTTCTGAAAAATTTTGGTTGCTTTTATCTAACTCTGCAGTCTTTTCCGCTACACTGGAAACAATATCCTTTAAATGGCACTGCAGGTAATTCAGGGACTGGGTTATCTGCCCTGTCTCATCATTCCTCTTGATAACACTGCTTATTTCCGAATTACCGGATATATCTCCGCCGCCAAGCCGGTTCACCGTATTATTAATCAGGGTAAGAGGCCTTAAAATCGACATAAGCAGTATAAAAGATAATACCGTTATGCCTGCTGTTGCAATCATACAGATAAGCAATAAAGTCCGTTCTATTCTTTTCAGGGATGCAAAGACTTCCTCTTCCGGGTCCTCCATCATAAAAGCCCATCCCTTATCCGCCATATAATAAAATGCCGATAAATGCTTTTCCCCATTGATTTCATACTCTATATAGCCCTTTTCCCCCGCATCGCCGCTTTTAATTTTTTCCAGCAGTCCTGTCACATAATCTTCTTCTGCAACCGTAGCAATTTTTTCCTTATCCTCATTATAGATATATTCACCGGTATTGACATTGATAAGGCTGAAACGGCTTTTCTCAAGTCCGTTTTTAGGCAGTGCATTGATTTCATCAAAAAGCCCTGTCGTAAAGATTGCCCCGCCAACAAGTCCCAGCGGCTGTCCGCTGTCATCATAGCAGGCCCTGTACATTGCTATTACCTGTTCACCGCTTGCAGGTGATGTAATGATGCCTGTGTTATACACACCATCCACGCCAAGAAGAGACTCCTGAAGTGATGTCAGTCCATCGTCTTTTCTCATAATTAAGCCGGGAACAGACGGATTTGTATGTACAAGCACATGTGTATTCCACTCACATGTATATATACCCTCAAGATTTACAATATCTGCGCTGAACGTTTCCGTATATTTCTGTGCAGCAGCTACTGTCTCCGGGTCATCCGGTTTCTGCAGCAAATCGGCAATCTCCCCTGCCCTGCTATATGCCGTAAGGATTTGTTCCGATGATCTTACATAGTCCTCTACAATTTTTGCCCGGTCCAACGACATCGCCTGCATATTCTCTATGGTTGTCTCTCTCATATTGCCTGATACAGAAAAACTGATAAAAAGAAATACAAACAACATAATAACAACCTGCATAACGGCTATGTACAATGATACTTTTACGCTTATCTTTCCTGCTCTCTTTTTCCCCATTTTCCGTTCTCCTTATGCCTTTATCGTTCTGCAATTTAGAGCATATATGAAAATTCATTCCAGGAACTTTCCATTCCTTACAATCTGTGCTCCCACTTTGCGTTCTATCTAGTCTCGTTGATAGCGTAAAGCCTATCTTGTAAAAAGCAATTTTCAAACGCACTCTAGAAACACTTGAATTCAATCATTAAATTATAGCATAATTAGTTTGGTAAGTCAACCCGGAAAAATAATGAACTAAGACCTACTTTCATTTATTACCAATAAATATTATCTCTTTACCCTTGCACTGGCGCCGGACATAACTGCTTCCACCTCCTGACAGGACACCATGCTGGTATCACCCGGCGTTGTCATTGCAAGTGCTCCGTGTGCCGCCCCATAATCCACGGCTATTGCAGCATCGCCTGTCTTCATCAATCCATAAATCAGCCCCGATGCAAATGAGTCACCGCCACCGACCCTGTCCATAATTTCCAGATTTTCATACGGTTTGGACTGGAAAATTTCCCCATCTGCCCAGCAAAGCGCCGACCAGTCATTTACCGTTGCCGAATGGACCTCACGCAATGTAGTTGCTGCCACCTTGAAATTCGGATAAATTTCTGCCGCCTTATCCAGCATTTTTTTGTATCCCTCAATGCTTAATTTGCTGAAATCACCTGCATTTCCCTCAATCTCCAATCCGAGACAGGCAGTAAAATCTTCCTCATTGCCAATCATCACATCCACATATTTCGCAATCTCCCCGTTAACCTCTCTTGCCCTATTCTTTCCTCCAATTCCATCCCACATGGATGGGCGGTAATTCAAATCATAGGATACAACCGTCCCGTATTTTTTTGCCGTCCGTATCGCTTCCAAAACCGTCTCACCGGACTGCTCTGACAATGCAGCATAGATTCCGCCTGTATGAAACCAGCGCACTCCAAGTTCCCCGAAAATATAATCAAAATTAAAATCCTCTGCGATTGCTTTTGAAATGGCTGTATTGGCCCTGTCCGAACAGCCGACGGCACCCCGTATCCCGAACCCCCTTTCTGTAAAATTGATTCCATTCCGGCAGGACCGCCCGATTCCATCTGTCTCCATCCAGTAAATCAGTGATGTATCCACCCCGCCCTGAAGGACCAGATTTTCCAGCAGCTTCCCGGCTTCATTATCAGCAAACGCCGTAACCACCGCCGTTTTGTATCCAAAACACCTGCGAAGCCCCCTGGCAACATTATATTCACCACCGCCAAAATCAGACTGTTTTTGTAGATTTGTTGGATTTCAGTTCAAAACAATACCCTA
>CAYNOE010000326.1:0-3527 GCA_964398745.1 uncultured Lachnobacterium sp. | reverse complement strand
GCCAAAATAAATATTTCTGCTATAATAGAACGTAAGTTTGGAACAAATGTTTGGCTTATATGTTATTAAGAGGATTCCGTTATGATAGTAGTGGAAGATTTATCTTTGGAAGAAAAGCTTACAATTTTATCAGATGCCGCCAAGTATGATGTGTCATGCACCTCCAGCGGTGTGGAACGGAAAGGAAAGGGGGAGGGCATGGGAAATACATCCGCTGCAGGTATCTGTCACAGCTTTTCCGCGGACGGCAGATGTATTTCGCTGCTTAAAATACTTTATACGAACGAGTGCATTTATGACTGTAAATACTGCATCAACCGTAAGTCAAATGATACGCTTAGGACTTCCTTCACGCCGGAGGAAGTGTGTGAGCTTACCATGCAGTTTTACCGGCGTAATTATATTGAAGGCCTGTTTTTAAGTTCCGGCATCTGTAAAAATCCCACACAGACCATGGAGCAGGTTTACCGGGCACTTTATCTGCTGCGCAGGAAACACCATTTTAACGGTTATATTCATGTAAAAGCCATTCCGGGAGCTGCGCCTGAAGTAATAGAAATGACAGGATATCTGGCAGACCGTATGAGCGCCAACCTGGAACTGCCCACAGCAGCCGGCCTGAAGGAAGTTGCACCAAACAAAACACGGAAGATGATTCTGGCGCCGATGCGGCAGATACAGCTTGGAATCGGCAGGAAAAACAAAAGCGGGATTCACAGAATCGGACAAGACTGGAAAGAACAGGGGTTACCGGAAGTAAAGGAGCAGGCGCTGCCGGAATATAAGCCGTCAGAGGGCAACAGCCTTATTCCTGCTGCAGAAAGCCAGACCGGACTGGAAATAAAATCCCGTCAGTCCGGTAAAAAAAATTTTGTTCCGGCGGGACAGAGTACACAGATGATTGTCGGTGCGACCAAAGAAAATGATTACCAGATTTTATCAGTGGCACAGGAATTATACCGCAGGTTTGATATGAAGCGGGTGTTTTATTCTGCTTATGTGGCGTTAAATGAAGACAGCAGTCTTCCGGCAATTGGAACAAAACCTCCGCTTTTGCGGGAGCACCGTCTGTATCAGGCGGACTGGCTGATGCGTTTTTATGGTTTTGAAGCCGGGGAATTACTCTCAGAGGAACGGCCGAATTTTAATCTTTACCTGGATCCCAAATGTGAATGGGCGCTCCGTCACCTTCAGTATTTTCCGGTGGAAATAAACCAGGCATCCTATGGAATGCTGCTGCGGGTTCCCGGGATTGGTGTGAAGTCAGCACAGAGGATTATTATGGCAAGAAAAAGCAGCAGACTTACTTTTGAAAACTTAAAACGCATCGGAGTAGTCTTAAAGCGGGCGCATTATTTTATTACCTGCAGCGGAAAAATGATGTATGGAACAAAAATAGACGAAGATTATATTACCAGAAGAATTTTAGAACTGGACCAGAAGAAAAACTGGGAAATGGATTATCATATTACGTTCCGGCAGCTTTCGCTTTTTGATGATATGCAGAAGAATGTTCAGGAGAAAAGGGATGTGTTATGAAAACAATTTTTTTATGCGAGGATACGCCGGAAGGGATTTTTACGGCAGTATATGATACATGGCTCGTGAAAGGAGATTTTTCCCTCCGTGCCTGGAAGGAACATGAACTGGAATTATTTACAGAATACAAAGAGATACAAACGGACCAGGAGAAAGCGATAAAGGTTGCCCGTTCGGTAAAACAGAAGCTGGGGCAGAGTGTTTATGGCATGATATTCGCGGCATCCCTTTCCTATGAAGCAGACAAAGCGGACGCCATATATGCTTTTTTGAAACTGGGGTTCCGGAAAGGAACGGCAGTGAAAGAGATGCATGGGCTGGACGAGGTCTGCCGTATCTTTGAATTAAAGCGGAACGTGTTAAATGAGGCGCATTATAACAAAGAATTTCTCAGGTTTCAGGAAACTAAGGAGAACATCCTGATTGCAAGGATTCATCCCAAAAACCAGACACTGCCGCTGATTGCGGAGCATTTTTGCGACCGGTTTCCGGAGGAGAATTTTGTGGTACTGGATGCAACCCATGACATGGCCCTGTTTCATGAAAAAGGCAGAGAATGGTATCTTGCCATGCCAGGCAGAGAGGCTTTGGAGCAGATTTGGGCACACAGAACGGACTCGGATTATGAAAAACTCTGGAAAACCTTTTTTAAAACCATTTCAATTAAAGAACGTGAAAATTACAAATGCCAGCGCACACACTGCGCGCTCCGTTACCGGGGGGATATGACGGAGTTTGGGTGATGATGGATTTTCAGATATGAAAACTGAATATCGGCAAGGTTTTTATGCTTATTTCTGCTTTTTCTTTTTAGATGTTTTAAAGGCTTTACCGCTTGTGGAGAAACTGAAAGAAGTAGTAAAAAAATCTGACTATCAAATGCGTGCAGCTTACGAAGCAAGGAAAGAAGCTGACCGCTAAAGTGGATGGACAAAAGAAATAAGATAGTGAAACGGTTAAAAGTGTTAGAACAGGCAGAGAGGGCAAATAAACGTCCAAAACGTGTCTTTGAAATGTGCAGACAGGAAAGAGAGGATTGACTGGATCTGACAGACTGGGTATGTTTGTCGGAGCAGATAAAAGAAAACAATAACACAATCCGTAATCTGACCAGGGAATATAAAAAGATAGAGCCGGATTGCTGGGAGGGAGTGGGGTGCAGTTGGAGCGTATGAAAGAACTCTGCAAAGAGAGGAATAATCTGTATGAAAAACAGAAAGATTTGAAGGGATAGAAATACACAACAGATATGAAATGTGGGGCATGGCAGTTGCTATGCCTTGTATTTTTGTGGCAAATTGAGAATGGAAATGGTATAATCAAATTGACAAGTTAGAACTGTACCAGAAAGATAAGGTTTTCGTTAGAGCGTATTGGTTTGCAGGGCAAGGGTTTGTACCCAAGAGGGCGCTTCTTGTTGTAATACCACATATAATAATTTTTTTGATGGAACATATAAAAAATGTTTTTGAAAGAAAAGGAGATAAGAAATGGCAATACAAGTTCGGTACAACCATAGCAAATCTAATTATTGGAGGTTAGGCGTATGTTGGATCAAGATATCGTTTATGTAAAAAGTAAGCAGGAATTTGATGAAAAAGTAAGCAATTATTTTGTTAATATGACAAATAATGCAAGAACGCTTCATAAAACATACAATCGTAGCTGTTATTGTTCAAATATGGCAAACAGATTTATCTCTTTTGATGCGCTTGAAGATGTAGCAGAGTATGAAAAAATATATCGAAACTCAACACCGTTTAAGAGGTGTGGCAATTGCTTTAAATAAGAGAAAAATTCAAGGAGAAATGAAAAATGAAGAAAATAGGTATAGTTGGAATCTGCATTGTATTATTGTCAAGTATGTTGGTTGCTTGTGATATAGGTGAAGGTAAAATTTCTTCAAAGGAGACAGAGACTGTTGGATCAGAAGGAATAAATTTTATTGATAAGAGTGTAGCTTCTTCTTACATAGGGGATTGGGTATA
>CAYNOE010000325.1:3093-3528 GCA_964398745.1 uncultured Lachnobacterium sp. | reverse complement strand
CGGAATTATCACTATTAGAACAGGAGGAACATTCCCTCAACCAGTATGTAGAGGAAGCAAAGGCCCATTATGATAAAACAAAAGCTTTCCGGCATGATATCAGAAACCACATTACCGTTGTAAAAGAGCTTTTACAAAAGGAAAAAACAGAGCAGGCATTCAATTATATCAAAGATGTGGAGAACCTGACAGGAGAATTGTCATTCCCGTACAGCACCAATAATCCGGTAGCAGATATTTTAATGGGAAATAAGCTGGGACTTGCGAAAAACATGGGAATCGACGTTTCTTGTTCCCTGCGCTTGCCATATCCTTGTTTCGTGCGGGATATTGATTTCTGCATTATATTGTCCAATGCTTTGGATAATGCCATCCATGCCTGTAAAAACATGGACAGCAGCACAGCAAAATACATTTATGTAACGGGATGTATGC
>CAYNOE010000325.1:0-3083 GCA_964398745.1 uncultured Lachnobacterium sp. | reverse complement strand
AAATGGACTATTTCAAAAAGGAACAGGTCTTTCAAATATAAAAACAATTGCCGAAAAATATCATGGTGCAATGAGCATTAAAACACAAGATACTTCATTCACTCTCAGTGTACTGCTTATCATTCCACAACATTCAGATAGCATCCCACAGCAAATCGGTTAAAAATTCCTGTGAAATGCCGAAAAACAAATGCCGGAAATCCTGCTCATGTTTTGGCGATTCTCAGGTAAAATTGTTCCTTCGTGCAAGCACGAGCACAATTTATACCTTTTTAAATTCGCTCCCTTGCCCTTTATACTTATATAACAGATAAGAGAGCAAAAAGTTGCAAAAGGCATCATACAAGATTAAATTAATTTCTTCCGCTTAGGCCACTCTTTCAGCTTGTCACAATTTATAAATGCAGTTTTTACAATTCTTTTTATTTCCTTTTTGCAAGAGACTCCTTCCAAATTCCGGCAATCCATAAACGCTTTTTCGCCGATATAGGACACTGTATCCGAAAGAAAAACCTTTTTTAAAGTTTTGTTTCCAATAAAGGCTGCTGCCGCGATTTTCTTCACTCCCCGCGGTACATGAAACTCGGTATCTTTTTTTCCTGCCGGAAAAGACAGCAAAGTTTTTCCATTCTGGCTATATAGTACACCGTTCACACTTTTATATTGTTTATTTCCCTTTTCCACCTCTATTTTCTGCAGCTTATCATTATAGCCAAATGCACCTTCCCCGATGGATTCAACAGAAGAAGCTATGACAATATTTTTCATCTTGTGGCACTTTTGAAATGCATTGCTATAGATGGTTTTCGTCCCCTCGGGAATAGTCGCCTGCTTCTTAGGCATGGGACAGGCTACCACACCCTTACATGGATAAGCAAACATCAACATATTATTTTTTACAAAAAGATTTCCGCCGATAAAATGTTCTCTGTTTGTGGATTCATTTTCTGCATCTGTCCAAAGTTTTTCATCATGTATGTATTCTCTTTTCTTTACATGAATCTCTTTTACTTTTGGACATCCGTGAAACCAGGAATCATATTCCGCAATAACAGCCTTCCCATCTACTTCATAATCAATATTGTCATCTGCCAACTCCACATTTTTATCGATTATTATCGTATCTGCCTGTGGCGCATCTATATCATATAAACACATCGGCTTTTTTATATGCACAACATTTTCTTCCACGGCATATGCCTCACCATTGGCAATTTTATAAATCGGTACAATTCCTCCATCATACCTGTTATACCGGATCCCATATTCTACCTGCGCTGACTCATCCATCTGCATATAAGCGCCCACAACTGTGTAGCGTTTGGCACCCGCCGCTTCTGACGAACCCGCATACTCTGTTGGCTCCGGTGCAAGTGTCTTTTCATCTTTCTGTTCCACCGTTTGGCTGCACCCGCAGATACATAGGCATGCCAATAAGTATACTGCTATGATTCTTTTTTTCATAACCTGCCCCCTTTTTTCTATGCAACAAATTAATTACCTGATGATAAACTAACATCTTTATTTACAGCTGAATAACCTGAATCAACACTATTTCCTGCCAAACTATGAAGTGCCATTCCCCAAACAAATGCTCGCTCTGTCTCTCCCGTTGGAATATACCCATAACTTCTTTGCCAATCCAATGAGCCCAAGTCATACTTTATTTCACTTTCTATGTCGCTTGTAAGTCCCAAAGGAGCATTTGCCCCTTTCTTTACATTAGAATGCCCACTTCCAATTAAAGTTTCATGCTTATCTCCGCTCCAGCTTCCTTTTACACATCCAGTATCGCCTAATACATCAATCTCCGTATCATTAGCCTCAATTACTTTATCATTGTCATATTCTGTCAATTCATCATAGTTATCAAGAACATATTTCTCATCCAAAAGTCCATATCCGACTCCGTTAGAATAATTTGCTCCATGAATAATTGCGTTCTTAACATCCGTGTTTGAAGCATTTGGATTCTTTTCCATAATCCTCGATGCAACAGCCGCTACCTGAGGTGCAGCTAGGCTCGTTCCAGATTCAATAAGTAAATCTCCAAATTGACCTGTAGAACATACAAGTTCCCCAGGCGCAACTACATCTATTTTCTCACCTCTTGCACTGCTATCAGCTAAATCTGCATCGGAATTTACAGAGCCAACAGCCAAAACGCTATCATAAGCTGCAGGATATTGAACATTAGCACTCGTATTTCCTGCAGCTGCAACAACCGGTATACCCGCATTTTCTGCTGCATCTATCGCTTTTTTTAACGCTTCGGAATATGAATCTAAACCAAAGCTCATATTAATTATATCAACCTTTTTCGAAATTGCATAGTAAATTCCATCAATTACTCTGCTTAGGGGAGACTCATTATTATCATCTAATACTCGAAGCTGCATTTGGATTAATTCCCGTAATTCCTTCATTGTTATCCTTTGCAGCAATTAAACCAGCAACACTATTACCATGTCCCGTTCCATCCATGAATAATGGATTCATCTCTTCTTCACCAGGCACCAACGTAATCGTTTCCTCCAAATCTATATCATTCCCCCAATCCACACCGGAATCAATGACGGCAATTTTTACTCTTTTTTTTAACATCACCATCCTTAATGCTTTTACATTTAATAAGCTTCTTATTCCATTCTAAATCAATATCCTTACCATTGATTTTTTTTACATTTTTCTCTTTTGCAGCTTTTACTACTTTGTCTTTCTCAATTGAAACAATATCTGCATCCTCTTTCAATTCTTCTACTTCATATTTATCAAGTGAAACAATAGCCATATTTTCATCTACTAATTCATCTTTTGCTGCTTCAGTTACACTTTCAATCTCATCATACACTCTCAAAGTATGATTTAACTCTCTCCCTGAGGATGTCTGAATAATATAATTCTGCTTTTTTACACTTGCCTTTATCTTTGAACAATTATCACTTTCAATTATCCCACATCCCGCCATCATAGCAAATGTTAATACCAATGTATATTATTATTGATATATTGTACAAATATTCAGGTGCTAAAATACACACAAAAACAATTCCACAAGAGGCATGAAAGCACAAAAAAGGACT
>CAYNOE010000324.1:0-3532 GCA_964398745.1 uncultured Lachnobacterium sp. | reverse complement strand
CCGGCAGGAGGTGATCTCCTTTGTGCGGCGGTGTGCCCAGGAACTGTCCCAGGCCCCGGCGGAGATCTCCAAACCGGAAGCAAATGTCCCGCAGGATATCGCGGCTGAGCTGGCCGAACTGAAGCGACAGAATCAGGAGCTGGCCGCCAAGGTTGCGGCCATGGAGGAAGAAGACGCTGGGCAGACAGCCGGGCGAACCGGATGAAACGCGGCGGGAAGGTGATTGACCTCCGGGACATCCTGCAAAGGGCAAAAAAATAGCCCCGCCGGACCGGCGGGACGGAATCTTGAAAAATAGATCGGAGATAGAACGCTTTGAAAAACTTGAAAGATGTTCTGACAACTGCCCTTGGATGGGGCGGCTACATTCTGTGGTTTATCCTATCATCTTGGCTTACGTTTGCTCCAATTTGGATGTTAGACTTCCCTTTTTGGATTTCTTTCATAGCGATAGCAGCATATTTTTCCCTGCCTGTTTTGGGCAGCTTCATGATGCTTGTTTTATGGATATGGTCTTTTGCTGTTTCTTTTGTCCAACCGCTTGGCTTATTTACAATTCTTTATTATGTGGCGGCTGTAATCTATCTGATCGGATATCTTATCCCTTTTATCGCAATGATAGCAACTTGGATCGCGCCGAGACCAAAACATTATTTTTGGGAGAATGCTCCCATTCGATATTACAAGTTCTTGGTGTATTTTGGACTGATTTTTTCAATACTTTCCACATTAGGAAATACAATTTCTAATTATCAGAACTACAATTGGCTCTCATGGACCCTTGATTTTTTGAGCATAGGAGTTCTTTTTTTCTCGTGGATTGAACTCAAACATAAAAAATGGTCTGGAGCAGTTGCGTTATGCTCATTAAATCTAATGAACGCGATTGTATCTTCTATTTTATCCATTTTTCTAATTATAATCAATGCAGAACCAGCAGGAACAATTATAATCGCGCTGGCATCATTGGCCCTTTGTATTTTGTTATGGATCTACTTCTGCAAGCGCCGGCCGTTGTTTTCTCCATGGTACCAAGAGGAAGATGATATCAGTTCCTGTGGAGGGTACACGAATGGTTCTGAACGTGACTATGATGCCCCCGGCCCAGAGCTCCAACTAGACCTTGACGGACCGGATTTCCATACGTCAGGCCAGTTCTCGGAACAGTATGATAGTGCCGTGCTCCCACAAGAAAGCGCCGTATTGATGCACAAACAAAAAAACCGAATATCTACCAGTGCGATTTTACTTACGGTTGCCTGCTTATTGCTCCTAGTTATTTCTGCTTGTTCAATCTTCTATGGTGTCAAAAAAAACGCTGAATGTGAGGCGTTAAAAACAGACGTTTTATCTTATGAAAATAAGATAAAAGCATTGCAAAATCGGGAAAAAGAATTGGTGTCTAAAAATGAGAAATTACAGGAAGATAATGATGACTTGGCTCAGAAATGGCTCAAACAACGGCAGGACCTATTATTCTTTTATAATAAAATCGGTTTTATTGTTGATGGATCATTGTGTTACCACTCATTTGATTGCCCTATTGTAAGAGAAGCTGATGGATACTTCGCCCATAACATCAAATTTTGTGAAGGTATGGGATACATAAAATGCGCAGACTGCTTTTCTGGACCGTAAAAGGGGGATTTTTCATGAACGATGAAGATAGAATTCAGTCCGCTATAAACCAATTGTCTGAAGAAGTCGATTCTCTTCGCCGTCAATTGGATGAGGAAAAGAGGAAAAATGCGGAGAACCAGAAAGAGTGGGATGATTTCTTTTTTGATGCTCATTTGAAAAACCCCATTACTGGAGAAATCATAACGTCAAGAGAGGACTTTTATTACTTCAAAAAGCAAAAAGAAAGCCTTAGACAGCAAGGATATCGGCCCGATACAAGATACCACACTGAATCCAAACCAACGAAAAGAACCAGACCATCTATTGGTAAGTTCGCAATTGTGATCCCCCTTGTAATCATTTCTATCGTTGCTGTATCAATTTTTATTGGGAGCTATATCGGAACTGGAGAAGAAACAATAGAAGATACCGCAGTAAATGAACCATTTGAATCCAGACCAGGGGCGCAATATGTTGGCAGTACGAACAGAGACATTTTTCACCGATTAAACTGCCGCCATGCACAGAACATCTCTCCAGGGAACCGTGTTTACTATGATACCATTCAAGACGCGATTGAGGATGGTAGAAAAAAGTGCTCTACATGCTTTGCACCGCAATAAAAACCTCTCTCTGTACACGAAACTAGAGACTGGATGACATCATCGGAAGGAGGCAATATGATTTCTGTAGAAGAGGTTTCCGCTATTTTGCGGGAGCCAGACCGGGAAAAGCGAGAAGGCATGATAGACGCCTTGTCAGAAGAAGAGGCCAAATATATTTTGAAGTGCTACGCAAATTTCTTGAACAGATGGGATGACAAATAAAAAACCGCCCCCGGCTGGATCCCGGGAGCGGCTACCCCAAGCAAAAATTATTGATTAGGGTTTGAATTGTTTGAAGCAAAGAAATATCCTAATACAGTCATGGTGATTAGTTTGAATGCCTCAAAGGCGCTGGTAATCAAATCACTTTCGAGATTGTTATGAGCCGCAAATAAATCTACAAGGACAAAGGCCCCCATTGCTGCCATAGCTACATATAGCACAGTACGTCCTGTCTTATATCGAAAGCGTGCCATTTCTTTGCCAATGTCGTCGGTTTCGACCAAATCAGTATCTTTCCGCCTGTTTCCTGATAATTGGGACAATGGCGCAAGAGGCTCATCTTCCTCTCCTTCGATTGTTGGAATCTGCTTCTCTGCTGATATGACCTTACTCTCGTGTCCCTGTTCTGTCATTTTCCATGTCCTCTAAAGTAATTTTTTCACGGTCCGCCATGTAGGCCGCATACCAGCCCGACCCTTTTTCGTGTGTCATCTCGGATAATTCTGAACCAGTATACCGTTTATACTTTGCCCACACAATGTCCAGGACTTCGGCTAAAATGGGGTTTTTCGATTCACTCACTTTGCGGGAGCGACCCATAGCATCTTTTGCGAATTCTGTAATCGGCCTTGATCCAAACGATTTGAATTCACCATAGACAGACGGAAGGACCGGGCCGTATTTCCAAACTTCAAACGGTTCTGAAATGGGCGATTCTCCTGTGATATGCACATAGTCCCGGCAAACATAGTACATCAATTTTTGAAGCTTCATAGGAGTTATCGCTATGTGATCTTCTTTTCCCCGCAGCAAAATATTATTGCAAAGATTTGTTGCCAAAGCTTTCATAACGCACCCCCTTTGAATGTATTCTGCTTGGCTCTCATAATAAAGCCATAAACCCATAAAAGTTGTATGGAGCAGTGCTACTATTTAGTATAAACAACTTTGTTAAAAAAGTATATACGCATTTTCCCACAAAGTTTTCCACAAAAGTTTGGGTAAAATTTTATGCAACCGTTTTACAATTATGGGAGGAAAATCAAGTGAAACGTGCAAATGGAACCGGCAGCGTTGTGAAGCTG
>CAYNOE010000323.1:304-3544 GCA_964398745.1 uncultured Lachnobacterium sp. | reverse complement strand
CCCACTCAAGGTCATTTTTGAGTTGTCAGTTTTGGAGTGCTACTTCCTTAAGGTATTGTTCGGGATTGTTGAGGGCGTTGACGAGACGACGCATGTAGAGATAGTAAGTATCGGACATCTCTTTCTTTTTCTGCGCGTCGGGTTCCTGCTTAATAGCCTTGCGCATAGCATCGAGGTCGGAATCAAGCGCCTCGAAGATCTGATAGCGGAGGAATTCGGGAGAGTTGTAGATGAAGTTTGCACGCCGTGCCGCCTCCAAGACACCTTTCGCCGCGTCTTTCTGATAGCCGTTGAACTCATGTTCCGTGGTCTCGGCTTCGTCTTTGAACTTATAGTATTCGGCAATGAGCTTACGGTTTGCCGTCCGTTCGTCACCGGACTTGACCACGCGGTTTGCCAATGGGATATTTTTCCATTCAAACTCACGATCGCCGAAGGGAGTTTCAATCAATCCTTTCTTAACCTTCATCGGGAAAGAGACCATACCTCCGAAAGTTCCGGAAATCATATATTCAATCTTAGCGGGGTTTAGGTCGATCTTTCCTTTCCTATAGTCGCTACCGCCGGAAACTTCATTGAGCCACCTGGAGAACTGCACGATGTGTTGATCAGCCGACTGGTAAACGCGCTTCCATTCCGGGTCGAGCTCATTGAAAGGTGATTGATTAGCCACAGGGAGACCGGTCCACCCTTTGTTCATGATGTAGGCTTCGGTGAAGGGCTTGACAGCGGAGGGGATAAATGGGGAGACTCCGCCACCTCCTTCGAGAAGGTCGAGCGGGAGAACCTGACTGACCTGGGAAGCCATCTGGAAAGCGAGTTCAGAATCGGAGTATCGCTCATTGCCGGAGATGACCCCAGTTGCAAGTTCGCCGAGACCATAAATGGAGCGGTATTCAATAGGTAGAGGGATCACGACCCATTGACCACCTGCACGGAAACAGACGTTTGAGCGACGGACGTATTCAGGAAGATTATAATAAGAGTTGCTATCGTCATCATCCCCACCTCCCATCAACTGGGCGAGGAGAGGGATAACGATACCGAGGGAGAAGAGAGAGGAAGCGACAGCCGCAAACTTTCCGGGGTGGCGACGTGCAGCGCGCCCGAAGTTTGTGAGACCCTGCAGACCAGCATTCCAGAAGACAAATAGGAGGCGACCGGAACCACCTATATATGCACCTGTTTTACCGAGAAGAGTCTGCCCCACGGCATTGACCATTTTACCACCGGAACCTTTCTTATTGAAGTTGACAGAAATCTCCTTTGCATCATATATGCTACGGTCGAGGGAACGCCCCATCTCCCAGGAAGTGACGAAAGCAGCGAAGCGGGCACAGTTTTCGACACTACGGTTGAGAAGATCAAGCTGCATGGTTAGAGCATTCCACGCCTTGCGCCCCACATTACGCCTGTCAAGATTTTTCATCTCGCGGGCAATCGCCTTCTTGTGACCTTCGATGTCGCGGACATCAGTGTAGCCGGTCTCGCCACCAGAACGCATGAACTGACGGAACATGCGTTCGACAGGGTCTGACTCATCGAGAGCTCCCGACTGCCATTTACCGAGGAGACGTCGCATCATGACAGGATTGAACCTGCCGAAATTGCGGTGGAACCGGAGGGCATAGCGAGGGGACTCGCGCACCCACGTCATGCAATTGGAATAGACGGCATCGCGAAGGAAGTTAGAGACGACGAAATCCGGGTTTCGAGTGGTGTAGAACGCGGAGAGTTGACGATTGACAAATTCACCAGCACGGAGCATATTCCCGACAGCGCCACCCATTTCGACGTTGGGGTTGGTGAGCCCGTTGAGAGCCTGGGCGGCACGGGGATTGCCGTTGACAGTGAGAACGTAAGGTTTGCCATTTCGCTTAACGAGAATCTGATGTTCGCCAAGATTGCCGTTAATTACACGGTAAGGGACGGAGATATCATCATGTCCGTTTTTATAGCGGTCGGGTTCGGCAGCGGCAAGGGATTGCATCTTCGCCTCAAACTTATCGACCTCAGACTTGACCTGAGCCGGCGACATGTCGGGGGTGATAGGGGCGAAGAGAGGTTTCCATTCATCTTTGGCAGGGTCATATTCGAGCCAGAGGTTGCTGACGGAGACGAGATCTGAGGGATTGTTGAGGACAAAATTGAGGAAACGCTGCTTCATGATGTTGCGGTTTCCTTCCTGAATAGAAGAGTCAGCCATCTGGGCAATGAACGCGAGAGGGTCTTCCGCCTTGCTTGAACGACCTTCGGCACTTTTCATAACAGAGCCACGACGTGAGGAATCGGAAGAGAGGTAGCCATAGACTTCATCGGATGTGGTCTCATCGAAGCCACGGAGAGGGACATAGTATTCGTACATGTCGCGCACCTTGAGATAGGTGTCTTCTGAGATAACACCAGAGAGGAACAGTTTTTCAAGGGACGCCTTAGTAGCGGCGTTGATTTTATCCCAGAGATTATCTACGGGATAAAGGGATTCGAAAGCATCCACTATTGCCTGAGCCTCCATTTCCGCCTCCTGCCAATCGTCTTTACCTGTGAGACCACATAGACCGGCGAAATCGCGGTCGGGATTTTCACCGGCAGCTTCAGCATCCTTGCGCATTTTTTCGTTTCGTTCGAGACCATGCTTAGCGATGAGATAGTCAGAGAGGATACGGCGATTCAACCCGTCAGTCCCACAGATGGAGTGGATCTCGTTGAGGAGAGGGCGCATGAAACGGGTGAAGTATTCCTCCTGCTCCCCCTTGTTGGCAGAGGACATGCGGTTTTCGTAGATATAGGCATTCTGGAAAGCGGGGATATCCTCCATATTAATGTCATCACCGAGAACAGCCTTATAGAGTGCGCGGAGACCGAGCATGGAATCCTGCACAGCCTCACGGAACTGGAAAGAGGAGGATGCCACCATCTTTTCGTAATGATCAGCTACAATTTTTCTGTCGTGTGCGACATAGTCGGGGGAACGGAACAGGGTGTTGGCGTCGGCATCAGGAGGCAAAAGCTTCGCTTTTGAACCGGACGGCTCCGCGACTTGGTTATTAGACAGGTGAGTGCTTACTTCGTGCGCACCACGGTCAAGATTTGGAGAAGAATCGAGGAGCCCGAGGCGGTGTTGCATGGAGATTTTTTCGGCGAGACCGAGGAATGAACGGAATGATCCGGGTTGTTTTAGGTTTTTGTAGGACATCCAAAGGACATAACGGAGCTCGTTGTCGGTAAGTTCAATGTTGA
>CAYNOE010000323.1:0-294 GCA_964398745.1 uncultured Lachnobacterium sp. | reverse complement strand
CACACCCTTGTAGGAATTCGAGGAAGAACTGCTTGATCTTTCCCCACCAGGAAGCCATCCGGTCTTCGAAGTTTGTTTCTTCGGCAAGTGAAGCGAGGTATTCTTCAGTAGCGACACGGCGGTTCCAACCGTTACGGGATGCAAGGAGGGCAATCTGCTCCTTAATGCGGGGTTCAGCCTGTTCATAGACACGATCGAGGAATTCGTCGAACCTGTCGGCGAAGAGACGGCGGAGACCATAGTGAGCCACAGCCTCATGTAGGATTGTCTTCTCGACATCGAGAGATGATCGGT
>CAYNOE010000322.1:0-3549 GCA_964398745.1 uncultured Lachnobacterium sp. | reverse complement strand
CATGTAAGAGTCTGTTTATCTTATTCCAGAGTGGCTCGAATAGAGCCACCGCCCCATATATGAGCAAAATTAGTTACGAAGTAACGAGAAAGCACGACTGGTCGTGCGGTTTTGCGAATATATGAGGCGGGGTTCTGAATAGTTACAAAAATTAAATCACAACCCGTCCGGTCATTTAAAACGGACGGGTTTTTTATACATATTTTAACGCAGGATGGGAAAACTTGTGTTATGAGTGATAAAAAAACAAAGATATCAACTGACATACAAAAAAACATTGATAAATACAAAGAGTTATTTGCAGACTGCGCAGACATAAAGATGAAGGAAATGTGGCTGGGCAGTGAGAAAAAGACCCGCTGTTTTCTTGCCTATGTCGAGGTGGCAGTCAGCAATATGCTTCTGGAAACAACTGCATTAGGCCGTGCCCTTGCATTTCTGGGACAGACTCCCGGCGCTGAGATTAATGCAGTACTGGACGCCAATGCCATGGGGATTTCCGATGTCACACCGTTTGAATATGTGGAGGATGCTGCGGCGGGAATGCTGACGGGAGACGCTGTTTTATTTGTGGATGGCTATGATAAGGCGTTAAAAATAGCGGACAAGGGTTATCCTGGAGCGGGGGTAAAAGAGCCGGACTCTGAGAAAGTGATTAGGGGTTCCAAGGAGGGATTTACCGATTCCGTCAAAATGAATACTGCGTTAATCCGTAAAAGAATCCGCTCAAACCGGGTAAAGGTACAGGAATTAAACCAGGGACTGCGTTCCCATACGGCGGTTGACCTGGTTTACATGGATGACCTGATTTATCCGTCCGTCTTACAGGAAATCAAAAAACGGGTGGAGGCGTATGAAATTGACGGGGTAATGGACAGCGGAATCATTGAACAGCTTGCGGAAACCAAGTGGTATTCCCCCTTCCCACAGTTCCAGACCACACAAAGACCGGACAGGGCGGCAATTGCCGTCTTAGAGGGGCGGGTGGTGCTGCTTTCCGATAATTCACCGACAGCCTTGATTCTGCCGACGGATTTTAATTCATTTTTAAAGACAAGCGATGATTATTATAACCGTTTTGAGGTGGCGACCTTTGCAAGGATGCTGCGTTATATGGCGGCTTTCCTTGCCATGTCATTCCCGGGGCTTTACCTTGCGGTGACAAATTTCCATACGCAGGTTCTGCCGACGCCGCTTTTACTTTCGTTCTGGGAGGCGAGAATCGGAGTTCCGTTTCCGGCAGCGCTTGAAGTCATTCTGATGGAAATATCGTTTGAGCTATTAAGGGAGGCCGGGGTGCGGCTGCCCGGAGCCATGGGAAACACGATTGGAATTGTGGGGGGGCTCATTATCGGGCAGGCGGCAGTGGAGGCAAACCTGGTCAGTCCGATTGTGGTTATTGTGGTTGCCTTTACCGCGTTGTGTTCGTTTTCCATTCCGAATGAGGAATTTGCTTTTTCATTCCGCATATTAAAGTTTTATATCATTTTACTCTCAGCATGGCTGGGCTTCTTCGGATTCCTTCTGGGACTGCTTACGGTGCTCATACACCTGTCCCGCTTAAAAAGCTTTGGAATTCCTTATTTTATGCCGTTTGTAGGGGCTGATTTAAGCGGATATGAAGATGAAAGGGATTCCATCTGGCGTTCCCCGCTTCGGCTGATGAAGCGGAGGCCAGTCTATGCAAGGCGTGAGAAAAGAGTGCGCCTTAGAAAGAAGGAAGGGAAGTAGCCGGTATGTTTTCAAATAATGATAAAATATCCGCGCGCCAGGTATTCCGCCTGTTTGTGTTTGACTTTGTCGGGGAAAGCACCCTGGTGTTACCTGCCAGGCTTGCGTCATCCGCAGGAAATGACGGGCTCTTTGCGGTTCTTCTGGGAGGTGCGCTGGCAGGTGTTTACCTGTGGTATCTTGCGAAGGTGCTTAACGGGATGGGGATGGATTTTGCATCCTATATGGAGAATGCGCTTCCGGTCTGGCTTGGAAAAGCCATACTCTGCTTTTTAACCATTCACTTTATTTTGATGGCAGGCTACGGTGCGTACCTGTTTTCGGATGTGATGAAGCACGGGCTGATTGGCGGGGAGTCTTTTACGCTGATTCTGGTGCTGGTTCTTTTAGTGGCCGCTTATGCGGTTTCCGGAGGCATTGAGAGCCGGGCAAGAATTTACGAGGTGCTTTTTCCTGTGCTTTTTGTAATGCTGGTGATTATGCTTCTGATTGCATTCCGGGATGTGAATTTCAATTATTTACAGACGTTTTTTACTGCAAATCCTTCTTCCGTGGCAAAGGGAAGCATGCCGGTGCTTTTGTGCCTTTCACCTGTGTTTCTGGTTTTGTTTTTTCCATCCTATGTAAAAAAGGAAAACTGGGGAAAGATGGTAAAAGTTACAGCATGGGCGCTCGTATTTGCAGTGGCAGTGATAGCCGTTATTTATGTAATCCTGCTTGGGACCTTTGGCGCGCCGTCACTTTCGCAGATGCAGTATCCGGCGGTTACGCTGATGAGCAGCATCCACCTGCAGGGAAGTTTTGTAAAGCGTCTGGATGCCTTTATGATTGGAATCTGGTTTTTCACGCTGTTTGCGCTTTTGAATGTATTTCTTTTTTACGGGCAGGAGGTATTCAGACATCTGTTAAAAAAGGGCGGCAGTGTAAAACACCCGCGGCTTTTGTTTACTGCCGCGCTGGTTCTTGTTTTTCTCTCGGCAGAACTGTTTTATTACGGTGATTTTATGGATTTATTTATGAACTATATCAGTTGTTTTGCGGGACCGCTTCTTATTGTCCTGCCTGTTGTGGTTCTTATTTTTGGAAAGGCGGGAAAAAAGGGATGATAAAGAAAATTGCTGTGATGGTATCCGCCGTACTGGCAAGCGCGTTTATCCTTGCGGCCTGCACGGCAACGGAACTGGAAGACCGCTGCTTTCCGATGATGGCGGCAGTCGATTATAAGGACGGACAGGTGGAATTTTCCTATGGGTTTCCCTCTTTAAGCCAGAAGGATTCCACTGACCTTTCCGCTGCGAATGTAAACGCGGCGATGGCATCCGGCGGGAATTTTGCGGAGAGCATAAACCGCTACAGCCGAGAGCTGAACAAACTTGCAGACTGCAACCATATGAAAGTCCTGGTGGTTACAACCGCACTTGTAAACGAAAAGGAGCAGTATGATGATATGCTGGCATGGCTCAGGGAAACGGAAGAGTTTCCGCGGAATACCTATATCTGCATGACGGATGACATACAGACGCTTTTTGATGTGGAGGAATCGCTTCCCGACGATCTTGGCAGCTACCTGGAGTCTTTTTTACAGAAGCAGGAAAAGGAAGGGGAACTTACGCTTTTAAGCCTTGGCAGGCTTCTGGATGAACAGATTAACCGGACCACAACGCTGTCCATACCGTATATTACGGTGGAAAATGATACGATTGTTTCCGGAAAAAGCAGGCATATGGCTGATTGATTTTAACATGTATTTCGCGTAACAGTTCAGCCCAGGACTTTGCACCCCGCTGCAAAGTCCGTGAAAACGCATAAATTCTGCCA
>CAYNOE010000321.1:0-3551 GCA_964398745.1 uncultured Lachnobacterium sp. | reverse complement strand
GATAATACCCATGTGTCCTTAAAACCTCCTCCCTGTGATGAATTGACAATAAAGGATTTTGGATTGCGTGAAAATCTTGTCAGTCCGCTTCTCCATACCATTGGTTCGTCCGCCATCAGTACAAATGCGCGCAGATCCGCCTTTCTTGGAACAACCTCTCCCCCGTCAAAAATGTCAATATCCACAAAGTCAATCACTTCCTGCGCAATAAACCGGCGGGGTTCCTTCTTTAACAGTGCAATAAAATCCTCTTTTTCTTCTTTTGTCATGGAATTGCCGAATACAACCCCGTAACCGCCTGCTTCCGCAACATCCTTAAGCACAAGGTCGTCAAAGTGTTCAAGGACATATGCCATATCTTCTTCATAATAAGGCAGATACGTCGGTGCATTTTTAAGCACCGGTTCTTCGTTTAAGTAATACCGGATCATCTTCGGTACGAAATAATAAATTCCCTTGTCATCCGCCACACCGTTTCCAGGCGCATTTAAAAGCGCAACATTTCCTTTTCGGAAAATATCATAAATATGCGGAATTCCGATTAATGATTCCTCGTTAAAGGACATCGGATCCAGGTATTCATCCGAAATCCTCCGGTATACGGCTCCGACCTTTTCCTTTTTACCTGTATAATCCATGTAATACAGGTGGTCATTTTCCACCGTCAGTTCACTTCCGGTTACCAGATGCGCACCTGTCTTTTCCGCCAGATAGGAATGCTCAAAATACGCCGCGTTATAGCGCCCCGGAGTCAGAATCACTGTATGTCCCCCGGTATTGACGTAATCCATTGTCTTCCGCAGCAGATTTGCATAATTTCTGTTATCCTCAATATGATGTTTCTCAAAGGTCTTCGGGCTGCTTCTCCTGCAGAACTCCCTTGCAATCATCGGATAGGATGCACCGGACGGCACCCTTAAGTTGTCTTCCAGAATATACCATTCACCGTCTTTTCCCTGCACAAGGTCTATACCGGAAATATGGGCATAAATGCCTTTTGGCGGGCATACTCCCTCACATTTTGCCATATATCCGCTGGAAGCATACACAAATTCCTCCGGAACCACGTTATCCTTTACAATTTTCTTTTCACTGTAGATATCGTTAATAAAAAGATTCAGTGCAAGCACCCGCTGCTTTAAACCGGCTTCCAGATATTCAAATTCCGGGTTTGTAATAATTCTCGGAATGGTATCAAACGGAAAAAGCTGCTCCTTAAATGTCATGTCTTTGTAGATTCCGAACTTGACACCATATCTTGCCAGCAGTTCATTCACCATTTCTGTCTGATCATATAAATCCATATTTTCCATAATAACCGCCTCCCTTGTCTGTAAAACGAGTGCAATGCATCCATAACCATAAACCATGAATGTACAAGATGCCTGCACGTTTAAAAACAAAAAAAGACGCCTGCATAAAGCAAACGTCTTCGTTTCTGATTTTTATTATATTACCATTCCGGGAAAAATGCAAGTTTTTTTTACAGACCATGTATACTAAAAATGGAGTAACGGTTACTGTTATGCTTTCGGCAGTACATTCTGCTTTACCCTGGAATACGCAATCACAATATATACCCCGTAAATGCAAAAAAACAGTCCAAGTGAAATTGCAATGATACCGGCGGGATTAAACAACGTTGTCATCATTTCCTCTGAAATAAACCATGCTTTAAACTGGTGAAGAATTAACGGTATGAAAACAATGACCGGCGGTACCAGAGGCATACCATAATAAAGGAAAGACTGCTTTCCCAGCGCCTTTGCCATTTCCCGGCGGTCCATGCCCAGTTTGTCGAGAAGACCAAACTGCTGCCTGTAATGCTTTGTTTCGGCAAGCTGCCGGATAGTCAGGATTGTGGCGGCGGTCATGGCAAGGGCAAGTGCCAGAAAACCAAGCGGAAACACAATAATGGATATTTGATAAGCGGCTGATTCCTGTGCCTCGCCTTTTGTATGAAGCCAGAAGGAAAGGTCTTCTATGCCTTCGTTTTGCGGCAGGTCATATATTTTGCGGCAGAACTGCGTATGCATCTCTTCTCCGACAGGCTGTTTTGTTTTCGCTGCATAGGAGATGTGGTGAACGCTGCATCCGTCCACGGCATCATCCGGCACTACCAGAATTAATCCGTTTCCATTTCCTGAAAATCCAGACCGCTGCATAAACGGTTCATGGAAGACGCCGCCGCATTCCAGCGTCTGCCCGCCTGCCGTAACCGGTCTGGTGTAGTTTTCCAGATGCGGATACAGATAAGGGATACAGTGAATCAGATACTTTCCTTCCGGCAGTGAAACCTCCGGATATCCGGCAAAAGAACGCAGCATGGCATAGTCGCTGTAACGCATGAGCGTATCAGGCTGGTCGTGCTCATAGTCCGAGAAAAAGTCGCAGTCCACCGTTTTTTCAATGTAGTCCTGAAGCTGCCGGTTTTTGCCTGCATAGATTCCGTAGTACAGGGATTCTTCGACCGGCACCTCCTGCGCCATAAAGTCCGCTGCTTCTTTCGTGACTTCTTTGTATTTCTGAAGATTTTCATTATACTCCCTGGTGGAAAGATTAACTGCGTCAGCCGAAAGATGGATGTCGAAACAGGCTCTTTCCTCAGCCTGTATGCAAAATTCCCCGTACAGAACCAGTCCGGTACCTAAAGAAACCAGAGTCGCGGTAAACAGTAAGGAGATAGCAGCCATGGTTGCACCCATGGTTCCCAGACGGGCAGTCAGGGTACGGAAAACAAGCAGGTTCTGCTTTTTGTATTTTGCGGCAGGATGTTTTTCAAAAAACACCGGGACAGACGATGCAAAGCTTAAGAAAAATCCATAAAGAAAAATAATCATGCAAATACCGCCAGCGATCATAACAGCGAGGTCTTTTGGCGTTGGAAGTTCTGACGCATACATAAGAAGCACCATCCCGGCGATACCAAATACAATAGAAAGAACAAATACGCTGCACCGTCCCAGGCGGGATGAAATAACAGCGTCCTGGTTCTGCCGCTCAAAATAAAACAGATCGTAAATTTTCATTTTGCGGATATGCCTGTGTGTCCTGTCAAGGGCAAGCAGGAAAATCAGCGAAAAATATGCCAGTGTAAGCCCGGCTGCCGGCAGGGAAAATGCAAAGGAAAACGTATAGGGCAGTTCAAACATTGTCAGCACAATTGCACGCAGGAGCTGGTTTAATATGTTCCCCAAAAGTAAGCCAGGTACAAACGAACCTGCGCCGATTACAAGGTTTTCCAGATAAAACAGCCGTGCCACCTGCTTATTTGTCATACCGCTTAAAATATAAATTCCCAGTTCGCGGCTTCTGCGGTTTAACATGAAACCGGTTGCATAAGATACCAGCCAGCCGAAGATTCCGACGATTACCATACTGGCAGCGATGACAATTCCGGTAAGCTCGGATGCATGTGACAAAAGCTCTGCCAGCTCTTTTGAAAAAGCCAGTCCGTTAAAGGCATAGAGTATGGCGGCAGCCATAATGACCGTGACAAAATAAATCAGGTAATCACCGGTCTGCCGTTTTGCGTTACGCAGGGAAAGTTT
>CAYNOE010000320.1:0-3557 GCA_964398745.1 uncultured Lachnobacterium sp. | reverse complement strand
ATTTACAGATGGATTCAGAGAAAATCAGTGAACTGATTGGAGAGCCGGTTTCTACTGTTGCTAAAATACAGGAAAAATATATGCCGACAATGGGAATCCATGGCTTCCTGGAATGACTGTTTCTTGCCCGAACGGAAGTTTTGGTGGTATCCATTTTCATTTAAAGTATAATATTAAAAGCAAAAGCCAACGATATAGTTTTTAGAATATTTGTATTTTATACCAACTGTCGGATTCTTTCGAGGTCTGGCAGTTATTTTTTACAAAGAATAGGAGCTGCACACTAATTGAACTTAGTGTGACAGCCCCATCAAAATATTTTAACTCTCGTCCAAGCATTCAAGCAAAGATTTATTTTCTCTTAGTATGCGTTTAGTAGCACTTATCAGTTCAAAAAGCACACGTTTCTCATATTTAGTGCAATCGCTTAAAAGGATATCAATATCGTTTTTGTATTCCGCTGGGCTATTAATTTGATTTCCATTTAATAATTCATCCAATGTGATGTCCATTGCTTTTGCGATGCTGATAAGTGATGTTAAACTAGCTTGCTTTCTTGCAGTTTCAATATGACTCAAATACTGTGTGGATAAATTCGCTATTTCTGCAAGTTTAGCCTGAGAAAGATTTTTTCTCAATCTTATCTCTTTTACACGCTTACCAATTATTGTGAAGTCTACTAGCATGCATTTCACCTCCTATTTTAGAATCATATCTATATATCCTCCCAATTCCAAAATAGTCAACACAAATATTTAAAAGGCATACTAAGCATTATTCTATATACACTTTTTTATTATAAAATGTACTGGAAGAATAGCACTATCCCTCTAGTCCATTTTTATTTATAAATTTGTTCCTTATAATTAAAGTACATATGGTAGAGAAAGGATAATATGCGATGAAGGAAAACAAAGAAAAGTTAAGTAGTGTTGCTGCTCAAAAAGAAAAAATAAAACAGCGCTACAGAGGCATTGACGAAAGTGAAATAGATGTGATACCAGCATTGCCACAAGAAAATTTTTGCGAAGACCAACACGAAAAGCGAGTTGCTGTTTATGCTAGAGTATCAACTGGCGATTCACGTCAAACATCATCCTATGAATTGCAAAAAAACCATTTTCAGGATGTAGTAAGCAGACATGCTGGTTGGAAATTAATCGGCATCTATGCCGATGAAGGTATTTCGGGAACATCTTTGCAACATAGAAATGCTTTCTTAAAAATGATTGCAGATTGTCAGGCTGGAAAAATTGATTTAATCGTCACCAAAAGTGTATCTAGATTTGCAAGAAATGTTCTTGACTGTATTGGCCACGTACGACAATTAAAAGCTATGAAACCTCCAATAGGTGTCTTTTTTGAAACAGAAAATATCTATACTCTTAACGAAAAAAGTGAAATGAACTTATCCTTCATATCTACGCTCGCCCAGGAGGAAAGTCATAATAAAAGTGAAATAATGAATGCTTCAATTGAAATGCGATTTCGACGAGGTATTTTTCTCACTCCACCGTTACTCGGTTACAATCAGGATGAGGACGGAAATTTGGTAATCAATGAAAAAGAAGCTGAAACAGTGCGTTTGATTTTCTTTATGTACTTATATGGATATACATGTCAAGAAATTGCGAACACTCTCACAAAAACTGGTCGATGTACTAAATTAGGAAATACCACGTGGAGTCCCTCTTCCGTTTTAAGCATTCTTACAAACGAACGTCATTGTGGAGATGTACTGGCAAGAAAAACTTGGACTCCAAGCTATTTAGACCATAAATCAAAAAAGAATCGTCAAGATAGGAATCAATATAGGCAAAAAAATCACCATGAAGCCATTATATTCAGAGATGATTTTATTGCTGTCCAGCGCTTAATAAGTAATGCTAAATATGGAAATAAAGGAATTTTGCCTGAACTTCAAGTATTAAAGGATGGCGTATTAAGAGGATGTGTGACCGTTAATCCCAAATGGGCCGGATTTAAATCCGATGACTATAAACGAGCTTCTGAAAGTGTTTATAGTGAAGCAATTCGAGAGAAATCAATAGAAGTGCAAGTAAAATCCGGTGATTTTGACTTACGCGGTTATGAAATAGCAAGAGCACAGTTTTTTGATACACTGAATAAAGTATGTGTCACTTTATCCTCTGACACCGTGAGTTTTAGCACAGAGTGTGTTCGTAAATTTAACTCACAATTTGTCGAGATACTTGTCCACCCTGGCGAGCGATTTATCGCAATCAGACCATCCACCAAGGACAGTCGGAATTCCGTTCAGTGGTCGAAAAGGCACAGCGGTTTAGTTGTTCCCAGGCAAATAAGCGGAGCTGCTTTTTTGCCAAACATATTTGAATTGTTTCAATGGAACACCGAATGCCGCTATAGAATTATCGGAGTCAAAAGACAGAATAACGACGAATCCATTATTCTATTTTATTTAGAAGATACAGAAATGCTTATACCACATGCGGCAATTGAGGCGGCTAAAGAAGATACTGATATTCCAAAGCCATCCTTTGGTGTGGATATTAAGCCAATCGGTACAAGAGGAAACATACTCGCTTATCCCGAAGAATGGATACATACGTTCGGTTCAGACTACTACCGTCAAGCTCAGGCAAATGAGTTACGAACATACAATGAAACCGGAAAATGGAATACGCAATTAGAGGGAACATCATTTAATCCTGATGAAGACCCTCTGCAGGTAACCAGTGCAAATGAAATTGAAGAAACACTGAAAAAAATAATCAATAATACAAACCGGGAGAAAGCAAATGAGTAAAGATTTAAATAATAATAAAATAAAAATTTTAAATGACGATGATTTCAGTTATGAAGGATATCAAGTTGTTCGAGGTGAATTCTTTGCACATATTTATGAGCCTTCTTTCACTTTTAATAATTATAAGGTATCTGTAAATACGGCATGCATTAAAAAGCTCCCAGAATATGATTATGTTCAAATCCTGGTAAACCCTGATGAAAAAAAACTAGCAGTAAAGCCATGCAACGAAGACGAAAAAGATTCTTTTCGTTGGTGTTCTGCAACTAGCAAGCGTTCTCCAAAACAGATTACTTGCAGAATGTTTTTTGCAAAAATAATTTCTTTGATGGACTGGAATCCTGAGTATCGCTACAAGCTACTAGGGAAGTTAATTCATTCTGGAAATGACCTCCTGTTTGTTTTTGACCTTACGACTCCGGAAATATATAAACGTAATGCTAAAGAAGATGGCAAAAGTTTAAGTTCCAGAACACCAGCCTATCCTGAAGGATGGAAGAATCAATTCGGTCTTCCTGTGAAGGAGCACAAGCAACAGATGCAGGTTAGTATCTTTAATGGCTATGCTGTTTTTGGTTTGCAGGATGAGAAAAAGAAGCAGTCCTCAAACCAAGAGATTAGTACAAATGAAAGTGAGAATACCCACAATGAATAATCATACGAACAACTCTCAATTGACACAAACTCAGCAATCATTACCACAGAACCAATTACCAACACTAGTTATTGACCTAAAACATAATAGGAGAAGAATCCATCGAAGAACATT
>CAYNOE010000319.1:0-3566 GCA_964398745.1 uncultured Lachnobacterium sp. | reverse complement strand
TTTGTAACTATTAACCAGTAGTCCTTCTTGACTACACCATTATTATACTAGGAGAGTATGATATGATAAAAACAGTTGCGCAGGTCCGGATGCCGGTGGACGAAATGCTTTCCATAAGAAAGCATCATTTTCGGGCGAAACCGCATAATGACAGCGGCAAAAGAATCTGTGTGGTGACAGGAATCCATGGGGACGAACTGGAAGGGCAGTATGTCTGCTATGAGACCGGGAGAAGAATAAAAGAAAACGAAAATTACCTGACGGGAACCGTGGATATTTACCCTGCGTTAAATCCGTTCGGGATTGATTCTGTTACAAGGGGGATTCCGGCGTTTGACCTGGACATGAACCGGATTTTCCCGGGCAGGACGGACGGGGATATGAATGAGTACCTTGCGGCGGAAATTCTTCATGATATGGAAGGGGCTGATTTATGTCTGGATATCCATGCCAGCAACATTTATCTGACAGAAGTTCCCCAGATCAGGATTAATGAAATATTTAAGGAGCGGCTGCTGCCGTATGCAAAGCTTTCCAATGTGGATTTTATCTGGGTACACGGGGCAAGCACGGTTCTGGAATCCACTTTTGCACACAGCTTAAACAGTAAGGATGTGCCAACGCTTGTGGTGGAAATGGGAGTCGGAATGCGTATTACAAAAGAATACGGGGACCAGCTTACAGACGGAATTTTTAAGCTTATGAAAGAGCTTGGAATCTGGAGCGGACCCGTGGCGGAAGTAAGAAAGCCGCTGGTTTCGGACGGTGCGGATGACGTATGCTTTCTGAATGCGCCTGTATCAGGTGTTTTCCTGAAATTAAAATCCCATAACAGCATGGTAAAAAAAGGCGAGTGTATCGGAGTTATCATGAACCCGCTGACGATGGAAAACGTCTGTGAAATCACGGCTCCCGAAAGCGGTCTTTTATTTACCATAAGGGAGTATCCGATTGTGGACGAGGGTTCCCTTATGGGGAGGATTTTAAAAGAAGCTGCACTAAGACAGGAGGACATGGCGTGAAAGAAGATATTTTATTTGAAATAAAGGCGCTTTACCGTGATGATTTCAGGGTAAAAGGATATACTTTCGGGCATGGAAAAAAGGCTTTATGTATTGTGGGAAGCCTGCGGGGAAATGAAAACCAGCAGCTTTATGCATGCAGCCTTCTGGTGAAAAAGTTAAAGAAACTGGAGGAAGAGGGACGGATTGCGGATGGAAAGGAAATCCTTGTGATTCCATGTGCAAATCCCTATTCCATGAACATTAAAAAGCGTTTCTGGAGTATTGACAATACGGATATTAACCGGATGTTTCCTGGTTATAATGAGGGGGAAACCACACAGCGGATTGCGGACGGAATCTTTAAAAATATAAAAGATTATGAATACGGCATTCAGTTTGCATCTTTTTACATGCCGGGAGCGTTTGTGCCGCATGTGAGGATTATGAAATATCTGGATTATGTGGAGCTTGCAAAGGAATTTGGTCTGCCGTATGTGATTCTGCACGATGTCCGTCCGTTTGACACCACAACTTTAAATTATAATTGGCAGATATGGGAGACAAAGGCATTTTCAATATACACCACCAGTACCGAAACCATTGATAAAAAAAGTGCAGTCCAGGCAGTGGAAGCGGTTCTGAATTTCATGGAAAAAGAAAATATAATCCGTTACTGCGGGGATGAAGGTTACCGTTCAAAAGTGGTGGAGGGCAGCAGTATGCTGACTCTGCGTACAAAGGCGGCAGGTTTTTTTGAAAGCTTTGTGGAGCCGGGCGAACGCGTGGAAAAAGACCGGCTTTTAGCGAAGGTAAGTAATCCGTATGACGGCACTGTCCTTTATGAGATGTATGCCCCGGAGGATGCAACCGTTGCATTCCTTCATAATGAGGCAATGACCTATGCGGATACAGCAGCGTTTAAGCTGATTGTGGAGAAGAAATAGGCGGCACCGGCTCATTGACAAAATTGCATATAACTGGTATAATTACAAAATAATACGAAGAGAACTTTCCCGGGCATTTGCAAACCTTTGTGCTGGTATTGTAAAAATTCACCCCCGGTAAGATACTGTCTTCTTTCATCAAATTTATAAATTGGAAATTGTGAAATTTTCCTAATCAAAAATGACTGGTTTTGTCACTTACAGATTGTGTTTCACAATTTGAATTTATAAAACATGAAAGAAGATTTTTTTCGTTTAAATAATATACCCGGGAGGAAAAATGATGCAGTTAAAATCAATGAAGAACGAAGAAAAACTTGTAAATAATATTATGTTTATTTACATTTTGGGAGTCGCGATTGCCGGCTGGGCATTTGTCATGATTTTTTTAAGCGGCGGTGTGCGCGAATGCGTTTTCCTTTTATCCGGGGTCTGTGCTCTTTTGACAAAGCTGTCTGAAAAACAACTGGGAAGCAGGGCAAAATATGTTTATGCCTGTATCCCGCCTGTAATTGGTGCTGTTACTGCGGCTGTCAGTAATACAAACGACAGCGGCGGCTACGTGTGCCTGACCCATTATTATTTTGTTGCGACACTGCTTCTCGTTCCATATTATAACCAGAAACTGCTAAAGGTAAGTACCATTGTTACCATTGTGGTAAATACAGGAATGATGCTTGCATTTCCGGCAGGATTTTTAAAGCTTCATGAGCCGATTGGATGGCTTTTTACAGGAATTGTCTATATAATACTGTATGCGGCATGCTGCTTTATTACGCACCGTACAACCACACTGTTTTCAGTTATAGAAGACAAAGAGCGCGAAGTAGAAAACGTTCTGGAATCCGTGCAGGCTTTGTCAGAAAAACTGTTTACTGCAGGAGCTTCCCTTTCACAGGTTTCTGAAAACGAAAGTGCGGCGGCTGAAGAACTTGCAGCGACCAGTATGACATTAGTAGAGAACAGCAACATGCTCAGTTCAAAGACAGATGAAAGCATGGGTAACCTTGGTGAATTAAGTGAGTGGGAAGGTCTTGTTGCGGACAATGTGGAGAAGGTGGAAACTGCATCCAGGAACTTACTTGATAAATCCATGGAAAATGAAAATCTGTTAAACAAATTACATAAAATAAACGAAGAAGTGTCAGAATCAATGAAACTTACCACCGATACCGCGCAGAAGCTGTCCGGTGCAGTACAGGAAATTGATGTTACCCTTTCATTAATAAGCGATATTTCCTCTTCCACGAACCTGCTGGCATTAAATGCTTCCATCGAAGCGGCGAGGGCCGGGGAAGCCGGACGGGGATTTGCCGTAGTTGCAACGGAAGTGGGCAACCTTGCAAACAGCACCCAGGAATCGTTAAATGTCGTGGAATCCGTTATTGACCGGGTACAGGAAAATGTCAGGGAAATCACAGGACAGATTGAGGAAAACTTCTTAAAGCTGAATACGCAGAATGAGCATTTTGCAAATGTGTTTAAGAGTATGCAGGATATGACGGTATTACTGAATGAATCCGTCAGTGCAATCGGCACAATGGGGGAAACATTCAGTAAACAGGCGGAAGTAATTGAAAAAACAGTGTCCATTAACAAGGCAATTGCCGAAAGTATC
>CAYNOE010000318.1:0-3574 GCA_964398745.1 uncultured Lachnobacterium sp. | reverse complement strand
AATGGTCTATTTTATTTAAGAGAGGGTGGTTTATGTGGAAAGAGACAGTGGAGTGATTAAATACGCAGGTATTTATAATGATTTACTGGAACTGCTGGGGGAGGATGCCGTCCAGATTATTTTCGAGAACATGGCAGGACAGCAGGTTACATTTCCTAAAAGGCTGTACACCAAAGAATATGTTGTTCAGGAAACAATAGGTATTACCAACAGTTTGGAACTTAAGAAAGAAGCACTGAAGTACGGATATACGGAACGGCGCCTGAAACAGTTGATCAGGGAAGGAAAATAGGGAAGGAAAATAGGGAGGGAAAATAGGGAGGGAAAATAGGGAGGGAAAAGGGTGTATTGTCCAAAATGCGGAATGGAAATAGAGGATGACAGCAGGTTTTGTTTGAGGTGCGGGGAGAAGATGGATGACTTAACGGTCAGTGAATCCAAGGAGAATACAGTGGAAGACAACGACTCCGTATTGCCGGAGTATGACGGAAAAATTCATCTGGGAGAACTCCTCATAGGAAATCTGGGACTGGCATTTTTCATCACACTGATTTTTAACCTGCAAATTTACAAAGGAATCATTATATATATTATTTTGATTCTGGTTGAACTGGTCTATAGTTTTTACAAAGGACATAAATCCTGATGATATCAGGATACATTCAGGGGAACCGTGGGTAAAAAACAAAATTAAAAAGCAAAGATGGAGGATATGAAAATGCTTGCAGAAAAACTTATGGGAATCAAAACGGTGTATATGGACGTGGAGCAGCTGGCGGAGGCGATTGACCAGTATTTCATTCAGGGTGCAGACAGGCAGAAACTGGAAGAAATACGCGCAACGATAAAAGGGAGTTTCTTTTTTATCAGGAGATATTACAAAGGAAATCTTCAGCTTGAAGTGAGTAATTACAGAATCTGGTACTGGCCGATAAAAACCAGATACGTCTGGATTTATGACAAGGATAAGGATACCTATTATGAACTGAAAAGAGGAAGACGGTTTAAAAAGCTGAGAAAAGCAGTGTATGAAAGACTGGACAGGGCCAAGGCTGGTGTCGGTGTGCAGGTTAAAAGGATTTTTTGCACCAATTGCGGAAAAGAGAATACTGCCGACAGCAAATTTTGTGAAGGCTGTGGAGCAGAACTTTATGATGCTTCAGAAAATGTCTGAATGATATGGAAATAAAAGAGGAAAAGAGGGATAAGTATGTTTTGTAAAGGATGTGGAAAGGAAATTCCGGATGGCAGCCAGTTCTGTCCTTCGTGCGGGATTAATCTCAGCAGGCGGGTTGTCCAGCCAGTGATGCCGGAAGCAACAGCAGTGAAAAAAACTTCGGCGGGTAAAAAAATTTTGAAGACTGTGTTAATCTGCGTTGCCGTGGTGGTAGTGTTGTTTGTCGGTCTTACTGTCATTGGGGTGCTGATGGAACCGGATTATATCCAGATGATTAAGGACAGCACTCTGGACAAATACGATTATGGCAAATCAATTGGAGTTGCCCTGGATGACTGGTTTGAAGGCGATGTGACATGGGATTCCTATGAACAGTATGACACGGTATATGTCACGGCGACAGGTAACTGCCCGTATCTGACATCCGGTTATGACAGTTATCAGAGGTTTGTATTTCATGTGGTGGATGATGACCATTTTGGCTTTGACGGGGCATATGATTCTGACAATAACGAAATTTTCACCCAGTCAAATAGTGCAATATCAGACTTATACGTAGGGCTTTTATCATCCTTGAGCGGAGTAGATCTCCATGAGAGTGGTTTAATGGCAGCTTTTGGGGATGAAAAATCATTAAAGGTTTTTAAAAATGAAGAAGATAACGAAGACGAAGATTACGGCGAAGACGAGGACTACGATTATTATTAAGGGTACTGCGGATTAACACAACAACGGGGAAAGCGGTTACACGGAAAGCAGGGACGGCTACTATCACAATCAGGGCAGGAAAGCTAACAAAAAAGATTAGGTGAAAGTAGTGAAATAGGAAGGAAAAATCATGAAAAAGAATTTGGTCATCATCGTTCTATCTGTTGTGCTGGTTGTAGTTCTTGGAGTAACAGTAATTAGCAGGCTTGGATTAGCTGGATTGGCGGGGTGTGAGACGGCAGTTATTACTGCTGCAGGAGTGGCAGGCACTTCTGGTAGTGCTGAAAATGTGCTGCAGGCTGTTGAAAAGAAGCAGGAAGAAGAGAAAGAAGCTAAGAGAGTAGCCGGGATTAAGAAAAAAATCAAGAGTCTCAATAAAAAACTTAAATTGGCTGAGGATGAACTGGCAGAGGCAATAACCAAAGAGAATGAAGTGACGCAGAATTGTCTGCTGGTGCACGGAGAACTCTGGTGCAGTTCGTCCGACTGCTATATACAGGAAGTGAATGATGCAACTGGTGAATATGGCGAGATGTATGATTTAAATCGGGATAGTCTGGCATATGTAAGGGAGAATATCTGCAGCTCAGGGCACAGCGAAGCATATCTTAAGCTGGATTATATCGATGATTCAGAAGGTTTTATTTTCTATGAAGCTATGCAATGGGATTACGGTAGTATGGAAAAACAATGGAAAGTTGATGACCTTAAAGCACAGATAGAGGAATTGAAACTGGAATTATGAGATGGTGTGATAATCCGGAAGGATTTATTATATTAATTAATGAATAGTTTATGCAAAGCCATAGTAACAGAATAGGTAGTGCGGTAAACCCGCTCAAATCATCAAAGCTGTCTAAATAGGAGGATTTATGAACGATAACACGAAAAGAACAGAAAGAAATTTATTGGCAGGAATACTTGCAATTGCAATGGCGGTGGCTTCATTGGAACCTGCAAGCGCAGCAACTATTACAGAAGAAACAGTATCGGCTGCGTCTGTGGCAGTATCACAGATTGCTGCAAAAGGATTAAGCGCAGCCAATGAGGATCGCGTTAATGCACTCTACGATAAAACCTATCCATTATATGACGAGCTGTGGGAGCTTCGGGCCGAGTATGATAAAATAGATAAGAAATATAAGGCTGCAAAAAAGAAAGAAAACAAAGCCAAGAAGAAAGGTTACAAGATTCACGGTGTTGTGGAGACCGTAAAGATATATGGTAAAACCTATACCGTCTTAACAGTAGAGAATGATTCTGCCGAGCGCGATGGGAGTAGCTACGTTATACCTAAGAAGTATAATAACTCCAAATATCTTATCCAGTCTCATAAGATAGCATGGACCGGTCATTCATACCATTGGAATATGTGGGTAGGCCAAGGTAAATATGATATGGAAGAGCTCTACGTCAATGATGATGCCAGCAGGGAGGTATTCGGTCATGTTCCGTTTATTAGAGTCAATTATGGGGCTGCTAAATTGAAAAAGAAGCGCGACAAAATAGATAAAAAAGAGGATAAGCTATGCGATGAAATCAACGAGATAATGGACGAGATTCAAGATATTCTTGATAATGATCAGGATTAATAAGGAGCCCCAATGGGGCTCCTTATTTTTGGTTCGCCCAGTATGGGCGTAATCTAATCGGTGCAAGTCCGTAAAGTGCCCTGATAGTGGGAAACTT
>CAYNOE010000317.1:2361-3583 GCA_964398745.1 uncultured Lachnobacterium sp. | reverse complement strand
AAACCTATGTTTGAGAGGAGAATTAGGACGCATTATTTGTTTTACAAAGCAAATATAGAAAGATGGGTTGCTCTCAGGTGAATATTGGAATTGCAGAGAAATCATGCTTCGCAGTGCAAGGTTAGATGAAGCACAGATGCTGATTGATTATCTGAAAACTGTAACAGGTGAGACAAGATTTTTAATGTGCGAGCCGAATGAAATAGAATATATCACGTCACAAGAGGAACAGTTTATTAAGTCACATAATGAGACGAAAGATGCTCTATTGATATTGGCATTTGATGATGGGGAATATGCAGGAAACTGTTCTTTTGAAAGCAGGTCTGGAAGTAGAAGAGTAAGTCATCAAGCTATAAGGAAGGAGTTTTAAATGACAAAAGTAAATTTTTACAATGATGCTCACGATTCTCTGTTAAGATTTGCAGTTATTATTGCAAAACATAATGGGAAATGGGTATTCTGTAAACATAAAGAAAGAAGCACATGGGAAGTGCCGGGAGGACACAGGGAACCTGGTGAGGATATTCTTGATACAGCAAAGAGAGAACTGTATGAAGAAACAGGGGCAATAGACTTTGAGATAAATCCGGTGTGCATTTATTCTGTGGCGGCACCGAATAACTTTGATGGAGCAGAGACTTTCGGAAAGCTGTTTTTTGCCGATATACATACTTTTGAAAAGGATCTACATAGTGAAATTGAGAGAATAGCAATTACTGACGAATTGCCAGAGAACTGGACATATCCGGAAATTCAGCCGAAGCTTTTGGAGGAAGCAAAGAGAAGAGGTTTTTTGCCAAAGCCTGATGAAAAAAAGTAACAGATGGATAAAGGTGGGATTGATGTATGGAGAGGTTCAGACAGCAGTCAGACGATAGAGGCTGTTATGTGTACTGTAGATTTGCTGAAAAGAAACTGTAAGATGGAGGAGGAAATATATGTCAGAATTAACGGATATGATGAATATAGGGAAAGAAATGGCGAAAAAATTAACTGCGGTTGGAATTAATTCATCGGAGAAGCTTATTCAGATAGGGAGTAAACAGGCCTTTTTGCAGCTGAAACAGGAATATCCCAATGTTTGTCTGGTTCATTTATACACGTTAGAGGGTGCGATTACAAATACCGAGTTTAATTGTCTTTCTGATGAAAAGAAAAAAGAATTGAAAGAATTTAGTGACTTTCTAAAATAGTATTTCAGGTAACTTTTGGGATGATG
>CAYNOE010000317.1:0-2351 GCA_964398745.1 uncultured Lachnobacterium sp. | reverse complement strand
AGGTGCTATATGGATTACCAAATAAGAGAAATCAGACAAGAGGAATATGCAATACTGGATGAATTTTTGTACGAAGCGATTTTTATTCCAAAGGGGGTAGAAGCACCGCCGAGATCAATTATCAAACAGCCTGAGCTGCAGGTGTATGTCTCTGATTTTGGAAAGAAAGACGATTGCTGTCTCGTTGCTGAAGTTGATGGAAAAATCATTGGTGCTGCCTGGACTAGAATTATGAATGATTATGGGCATGTTGATGATACCATTCCATCTTTTGCAATATCGTTATATAAGGATTTTCGTGGACAGGGAATCGGAACATCATTGATGGAGGCAATGCTTGCGCTGCTTAAGAAAAGAGGGTATAAAAAGGCATCATTATCTGTACAGAAGGCCAATTATGCATATAGATTGTATTTGAAACTCGGTTTTACCGTTGTGGATGAAAATGAGGAAGAATATATTATGATTTGCGATTTGTGAGAGGAGAATAGAATGGAAATACGAAATCAGAGCATTGACAATGGACAGGCATTTGACTGGGGCAGGGCATCGAAAGAATATGCGAAGTACAGAGATATTTATCCGAAAGAATTTTATGAAAAATTAGCAGAACTTTCTCTGGGCATACAGGGGCAGAAGGCATTGGATATTGGTACGGGAACAGGCGTGATTCCCAGAAATATGTATGCTTATGGTGCAAATTGGACAGGGGCAGATATTTCAGAGAATCAGATTGCGTATGCAAAGCAGCTCAGTCAGGAGGCAGGAATGAATATCCAGTTTTTGATTTCCGCAGCAGAAGATATTGATTTTCCAGATGAAAGTTTTGATGTTATTATTGCCTGCCAGTGTTTTATGTATTTTGATAAAGACATTCTTTTGCCAAAAATTCACCGGATGTTAAAGGCAAAGGGGCATTTTGTCATACTTTTTATGGCATGGCTGCCGGAAGAAAGTGCGATTGCAAAGACCAGCGAAGAAATGGTTTTGAAATACAATCCGTCGTGGACAGGCGGGCATATGACAAGATATACTTTGGAGACACCGCCATGGTGTAAAGATTTATTTGAACCGGATCATATGCTGGCTTATGATTTGCCGGTTACTTTTACCAGAGACAGCTGGCATGGCAGGATGAAAGCATGCCGGGGGATTGGAGCTTCCTCTTTGAACCAGAATGAAATTGAGGCATGGGAAAAGGAGCATATGGAATATATGCAGACTGTGCCAGAGATTTTTGATATATTGCATTATGTGACAATTCTGGATGTGAAGAAGGCATGATGAATTTTTGGGCTTTGGTTAAAACAGGAGCAATGTTATGATAAGACAGGCAACGAAGAAAGATGTGACATGTGCTGCTGAAATGGCGGTTATGATATGGAACAGCCATTCGGTAGAAGAATTAGTAGAGGAATTTGAGACAGTGTTGGAAAATGAGGAATGTGCGATATACCTTTATTGCATAGATAATATGCCAATTGGATTCGCACAGTGCGGATTGCGGCATGATTATGTGGAGGGGACACAAAGTAACCCGGTTGGATACCTGGAGGGGATTTTTATTCAGGAAGAATACCGGAAAAAAGGATATGCCAGAGAATTGCTGGCAGAATGTGAAAACTGGGCAAAGGAAAAGGGATGTTCTGAGTTTGCGAGTGATTGCGAGTTAAATAATGAGGCTGGTTTTGATTTTCATATGAATGTGGGATTTACAGAAGCAGGACGCATTATTTGTTTTACAAAGCAAATATAGAAAGCACAATGCCCTTTAATAATCCCATATTTCGATTGCTGTGTAGGTATGGCTATAATGGTAGCCTAATTTTTCTGCCAGTGCGACAGACCCCTTATTTTGTGCGTCCCAACTTGGATATAATTTTTGCTTTAAGCATTCCAGTATTAGTTTTGCAGCACATACATAGGCAAGTCCTTTGTGCCTGTATTCTTCTTTGGTATCAACTTCGATTTCTATGCCTTCTTTGTATCTGGAATAAGAGGAGGCACCAGATATAATTATGCCATTTTTACAGATTACAGCACCGATGCCCAAATTGCGGTAAATCTCGTAGCTTGGAAACTGCGACACCAAATCGCTGCTCCATGTTTCTGATCTGCACATTTGATAAAGGCGTTCATCAATCATGGAGAGAGTATATGGCTCCGGCAGGGAAGCAGCAGCTTTCTCCAATTTCTCTTTATCAAAGATATCAGGTTCTTTTTTTATTGCATAGCGGGAAACGATTTTTGCTCTTTCTCCATAAAACTGTATGATAGTGTTTTGCCAGTGTTTGTTTTGCGGTATCATAATCATGAAATTTTGAGTACACCAGTCTGGCTTATATGATATT
>CAYNOE010000316.1:0-3587 GCA_964398745.1 uncultured Lachnobacterium sp. | reverse complement strand
GGCGCTTTTGGAAGGGGCTCCGACAGTGCATCTTGTGTTTACACAGGTTTCCATGGAAACAGCCTCATAGACATCCCTGGAAAATACCGGGGAAAATTTCTGTAATTCCTCCAGCTTCATATCGTCAATGGCAATATCCTTTTCAATGCAGTAAAGCACGATCTGTCCGATAATTCCATGCGCATCACGGAACGGAACCCCCTTCTTTACCAGATAATCCGCAGCGTCCGTTGCGTTGGTAAAGCCGTTGTTTGCACTTTTTCGCATTACATCCTTATTAAATTTCATGGTGTCAAGCATTCCGGAAAAAAGTACAATACAGTTCTTTGCGGTATCCATTGCATCAAACGCAAGTTCCTTGTCCTCCTGCATATCCTTGTTATAGGCAAGAGGGATTCCCTTCATGGTCGTAAGCAGGGATATTAACGCGGCATATACACGGCCGGTCTTTCCCCTGACAAGCTCTGCAATATCCGGATTTTTTTTCTGCGGCATAATGGAACTTCCGGTACTGTAGGCATCGTCAATTTCCACAAACCGGTATTCATTGGAATTCCAGATAATGATTTCCTCACAAAAACGGCTCAGATGCATCATAACAGTGGAAAGCGCCGCAAGGAATTCAATCAGGTAATCCCTGTCGGATACTCCGTCCATACTGTTTAACGTCGGACCGTAAAAGCCCAGAAGCTTTGCAGTATAGTCACGGTCCAGCGGATAGGTCGTCCCTGCCAGTGCCCCGGAACCAAGCGGACAGTAATTCATGCGCCTGAAAATATCATACAGCCGCGTGCGGTCACGCCTGAACATTTCAAAATATGCGCCAAGGTGGTGCGCAAGTGTAACCGGCTGTGCTTTCTGCAGATGGGTAAAACCCGGCATAATGGTATCCGTGTTTTCTTTCATAAGCCCAAGCAGAACCAAAAGCAGATTCTTAAGCGCTTCATCCGTTTCCATCACCTGCAAACGGGTATAAAGCCTCATATCAAGTGCCACCTGGTCGTTGCGGCTGCGCCCGGTATGCAGCTTCTTTCCGGTATCGCCGATTCTCTCAATCAGGTTTGCCTCCACAAAGCTGTGGATATCCTCATATTCTTCCGTAATCTGCAGTCTGCCCTCTTCCACATCCTGCATGATTTCATCCAGACACTTTACGATATCCTGCATTTCCTGCTTTGTCAGGATGCCCTGCTTTGCAAGCATGGATACATGTGCCACGGAGCCTGCAATATCCTGCTTAAAAAGCTTTTTGTCAAATAATATAGACGCATTAAACCTGTATACAAGCTGATCCGTTTCCTTTGTGAAGCGTCCGCCCCATAACTGTGTCATAATAGTTCCTCTCTTTCAATCTTTGTGTATATGTAACTGTTCAGTACCTTCACAGTACATTTATATTACTGTTTTGCAGTGCAATCTGCGCATCCCTCTCTTTTTTGGAATAGATGCATCCGCAGTAATACTGGCGGTACATATTGTATTCTTTTGAAATCTCTGTCGAGCGTTTATACCCGTTTTTCTTTTTAAAGTCAGAATAAAGATATGCCGTCCTGTATTCCTGCTCCAGCTTTTTTCCGATTTCATTTAATTTCTGCGCTTTTTTTAGCGGACTGATGGATAAGGTTGTAGTAAAAAAATCATATCCGTGTCTGCTGGCATATTCTGCGGCTTTTCTGAGACGCAGTTCATAACAGGCAAAACAGCGCTCAGAGCCTTCAGGCAGGTTTTCCATTCCTTTCACCTGCCTGTAAAATTCCTGCGGCTCATACTTCTCTGCCACAAAAGACAAGGGATGCCTAACCGGAAACACATGAATAAAACGTTCCTGCTCCCGGACACGCATCTCATATTCTTCGGGCGGATAGATATTGGGATTGTAGTAATAGACGGTCACCAGGAAATGTTCTGAAAGACGCTCAATGCAGTAAGAACTGCACGGAGCGCAGCAGCTGTGCAGAAGAAGCCTGGGTACACTGCCGTTTTTACAGTTTTCCAGAATTATCTGTTCCATTATTTTTTCGTAGTTCATGGCAGTTTGTTACACGGCATACATCTGTCTGAATATTTCCTTCCCGCTTTCGGTCTTGAAAATATTCCGGAATGCCTCCAGTATCCCCTTTTCGTTTACTTCATCCTCATAAAGGTTTACAAGGAAATCCGCTTCAATCAAAATCTGGTAATCCAGTCCTTCGACATGGTCATAGGTGTGGTGGTGCCCGATCAGATAACAGATCCTCTCCACCATATAATTCTCAAACCCGATATCGGAAAGCATTTTCTGCGCAACGACCGGTCCCTCCTGCTCCTGCAGCTTTCCGCCACATCTGCCGTACTTCTCCTCTGCCGGTTTTATACCGATATCATGCGTATAGGCAGCCGCCTCAAGAATGCAAAGTGAAGTGGAATCCATTCCCTCCTTGATTCCAATCATATGTGCAAAACTGTATACCTTAAGAAAATGCTGAATTCTCTTCGGATCCCCCGAAAAATACCGGATCATCAGATCACATAAAGCATCCAGCTGCTTCTGGCTGTAACTGTTTTCTTCCATCTGTTTTTTGTCTCCCGCTTTATTTTAATACCTTCATAAGGATACTCAGCAGGGCAAGCCCCGCAAAAACAACTCCAATATACTTGACGGATTTTAAATTTTCACCTTTAAATTCCATAATCATATAATCGGCTATCACACTGGAAGAATTAAATTTGTCAATCTTAGAATACCATTCCTTATTCAGAGGCCTGCTGGTTTTTATAACGAACCCGTGAAACGGTACTGCAGCGTTAAAATGCTCCAGCCCTTCCTTTGTCTCGTCTTTTCCTGCCAGAATCCGGATATATTTTCCGTCTTTGACAGGAACTGTATAAATATCATAGTTTGTAAGCAAAATATTATAATTTCCGCTTACCCCGGTCGTCTGCTGGGTTCCATCGTTCTGGTCGCCTTCCATGGTGACATCGTATTCCCATGATTTTAAGTACGCAGTCACTTCCCCGTCCACATAGTTCAAAGTGGCGCAGTCCGTCTCCGTCATCTCCTTAAGCGTCACCGGATTATTGATTTTCTGTGCCAGACCGTCCCCCCAGATAAAGATTGCAATCCCCAGAAGGATAAAAAACACAGCCAGTATAACACCTTTGTCCAGAACGATCTGCTTTTTCATATTCCTTCCTCCCCTGAACATCATCCCAGCAAAAAAGCCCCGATGGATTCATCTCATGAATCAACCGAGGCTCCATTCGTAAACAGCCAATAAGGGGACTCGAACCCCTGACCTACGCATTACGAATGCGCCGCTCTACCAACTGAGCCATATTGGCACATATCTCTTACCGTATTTCCTGCTACCTTATGTATATTACCAAATTCAGAACATAAAATCAAGCCATAAATTAAAAATTTATTTTTTTGATTATAGGTCCCAATCAGTCCCCTACATAATTTATGGGAACCGGAATACAATTATTTATAAGAAAATACTTGACAATAATATACAAATCTATACAATAAAATTTACTTGAATAAAATGAGGAAAGAATAATGAGCAAACATTTAATAGAATTTACAGATATTTCAAAATCCTTCG
>CAYNOE010000315.1:0-3595 GCA_964398745.1 uncultured Lachnobacterium sp. | reverse complement strand
AAGTTCTAAGAGAAGCAGCACTGAAAAGATAAAACAACATATGAAATACAGACAAAACGCCATGATTCTTTTGAATTGTGGCGTTTTTCGTACACAATTATAGTGCTTTTTGTCAGAATGTGTTATAATTCAGTACAGAGGACAACCATACAAAGGGAGAAATATCATGAATATCATTTCAAAGCCAATCAACACCCTGCTGGTATTACCGGCGGTTAATGGATATCTGCTGTATGAAATGGGACTGCCTTACGGGCTGTTTCTTTGTTTTCTGGCAGTTTTAATTTTAAATGCAGATGTTCCGGTGCGGGGAATAAAAGGAATCCGCACTGCAAAGCTGAGGCAGTGCCAGTCCGGCGTGGAACTGCTCTGGACATTTCTTTTGTCCGTGGGCATTACGGTAACCGGGCAGCTTTACCTGTTTTTTGTGGCGCGGTCTGTATCGTTTGGCTGGAAAGAGTGGATTCTGGATATTCTTGTCATAATTTTAACGGAAAATATTGTGTTCTGGAGCGGCATGATCCGGGTATACCTTGTTTCCGCCCAGCTTGCCATCCGCTGGCGTGTAATTGCCGCCCTCTGCGGCTGGATTCCGGTTGTGAATCTTGTGGTTCTGGGAAAAGTCATTCAGGTTGTTTCTGATGAAGTAAAGACAGAAAATGACCGGATTATCTTAAATGAAAAGCGTGCCATGGAGCAGATCTGCCGGACAAAATATCCGGTTTTGCTGCTGCACGGGGTGTTTTTCCGGGATTTCCGTTATTTTAATTACTGGGGAAGGATTCCGGCAGAGCTGGAAAAAAACGGGGCGCAGATTTTTTACGGAAACCACCAGTCGGCGGACAGAGTCGAAGAGTCTGGAAAGGAAATCGCAGCAAGAATCCGTGAAATTATGGAACAGACAGGTTGTGAAAAAGTGAATATCATTGCACACTCCAAAGGAGGCCTGGATGCGCGTTATGCCATTGCAAAGCTTGGAATGGATTCTTTTGTGGCTTCCCTGACCACCATAAACACTCCGCACAGGGGATGTGAGTTTGCCGATTATCTTCTGCGAAATATCGGACCGAAACAGCAGCAGATGGTGGCAAACGCCTATAATGCGGCTTTACAAAAGCTTGGCGATACCAGCCCGGATTTTCTGGGTTCCGTCAGGGATTTACAGGCGGATGCCTGCAGGAAGCGGAATGAGGAACTGTTTGAGGCGGAAAAAAGGATCAGCTCCACAGTGTATGTGCAGAGTGTCGGTTCCTGCTTAAAAAAGCCGTCCGGCGGACGTTTCCCGCTTAATCTTACCAACCGTTTTGTGCATTACTTTGACGGGGCAAATGACGGGCTGGTCGGAAGAAAGTCCTTTGAATGGGGACATCATTTTATCTGGCTTTTTGCGGACGGAATGCGGGGGATTTCCCACGGGGACATGATTGATTTAAACAGGGAGAATTTTAAAGGGTTTGATGTGAGGGAGTTTTATGTACAGCTGGTATCAGATCTGAGAAAACGCGGGTTTTAATAATAAAGAAGGACTATTTTCACTTGCCTTTTTTTGCATCAGATGGTAGGATATAGATATGGGATATATTATGGATTTACGCGCGGTTGTGGGGCACAGACCCCTTATTATGACCTGCGCGGGCATACTTCTTTTTAATCAGAATAACCAGCTTTTGCTGCAGCAGCGCGCAGATAACGGACTCTGGGGCTATCCGGGCGGTTCGATGGAGCCGGGGGAAAGCTTTGAGGACTGTGCCAGACGGGAACTTTTCGAGGAAACAGGACTGGTAGCAGAAGACCTGGTTCATTATATGAACCTTTCAGGGAAGAAGCTGCATTACATCTATCCGAACGGGGATGAAATCTATGCGGCGGAAGAGGTTTTTCTCTGCCGACGTTATTCTGGAACGATGAAAAAACAATCCTCCGAGGTTTTAAAACTGGAATTTTTTGATTTGGACTGTCTGCCCTCCAGGGAAAATATAAACCCGAATAATTTTCTGCCGCTTGACAGAATAAAGAAAAGTGCCGATAATAAATATTAAAGATAAGTTTAAAAGGTGGGTGTAGGTATGAAAATACATAAAAAAGAGATTGCGGTTATACTTGCGTTGGTTCTGCTGCTGGGAGGGCTTACTTTTCCGGCGCGGATTCGTGCGGCAGAAGGGGATAGTACAGAAAGTACGGAGAATACCGAAAGTACACAGACGCCGGCGAATAATAACAAAGGAAAAATTGAGATTACGCGTACAGATTTGTCATCCATGGCAGCGGGTACGGAGTTTAAGGTGCAGATTCATATTCACAGCGTGGATTCGTTTGCCGGTCTGGAAGGAACACTGGCATATGACAAAAAGACACTGGCAGTTTCAACGGGTTCCGCGATTTCAGTTTCTCCAAAGGGGGGTACGAAGAACACACCCGGATGGAAAGCATCGCTGGCTGAGGGGGCGGATACAGACACTCTTAGTGTGAACTGGGAGGGAACACCTGCTCCAACGGATTCGGAAAAAAAGCTGGCTGAAAATCAGGGACTGGTCGTTTCCATTCCATTTAAGCTTACGCAGGACAGCCGTGCGCTGGAGCTTTCCGTTACACTTAAGGATGTAACAATTTTTACGGATACAGAGGATAAGACGCAAAAATATAAACTGGAGGATACGAATATTGGTCAGCTTACCATTAAAGCACAAAAGCTGAAATTCGAGTTTGGCCAGCAGTTCGACGACGGCAAAGAGGAAATCAGGGTTCCAATATATATTAGGGAGAATACGGGGGTCAGCGGATTTACCATCAGAATTTCATGCGTTAATCCGGAAGACAGCAGCAAGTTAAATTTTTACCGTTCCAAACAGGAGTTTGCAGATGGTGCAAAGAATAAATATTCTATTCCTGCTGCTGGCAAAGATAAGGAACTTTCATGGGAAAACGGAGGGGTAACGATTCAGTTCATTACGACCGGAATGCAGCAGGAAAAGGAACCGTACACTGGGGAGTTTTTTATTCTCACATTAAATGCCACAGATGCCGCACATTCTGATTTGAAATCAGCCCGGGAAATGAATATACCGTTAAAGCTTGAGGTGACAGAGGTTCTGCACAGGGAAAATACAGTTCCGTTTATTCGGGAGGGGACAGAAACCAGTCTGAAGTTTCAGTATCTGGAATATACCAAAGGGTATGTATATAAGGATGCGTCAGGCGGCCGCCCTGAGGGAAACCCCTCCCTTCCGGATGGTCTCTCCCTTCGGGATATCCTCTGGATTATGCGTGCCGCTGACAAGGAAAATCCAATGAAACTGGACGAGGCACAGCGAAAGGCTGCAGATGTGCTTGAAGACGGTAAGATTGATCTGGGAGATGCTACGAAACTTCTTCAATTTTATAACGGGGAAATTGCATCGCTTTAAGACAGGAAAAATACGGGAGAAAGATAAATGTTTTGCTGTAAATGTGGAAAAGAAATTCCGGTGGGAATGCAGGTATGTGCATACTGCGGGGCTCCGGTAAATGCGAACCCTGACGGGAATACGGCAAACCGTCAGGGCGTATATGGGGAGCAGGAACCGTCTTATTCCGGACAGACATGGAATGATTCCGG
>CAYNOE010000314.1:0-3600 GCA_964398745.1 uncultured Lachnobacterium sp. | reverse complement strand
CCTGATTCATGACCCTGGAACCATTATTTTTGACGAGCCTACAAATGGTTTGGATATTTTAACACAAAAACAGGTTGAGGATTTTCTGTTATCAGAAAAGCAGAGAGGGAAGACCATTATTGTCTCCACTCATATTCTGGAGGTTGTCGAAGCGCTGGCTGACAGAGTGGGAGTAATTATTGACGGACAGAGTGTTGCGGAGGGTACGATGGATGAAATTATAAAAGGAGCAGGTGCAAAAGACCTGAGGGAGGCATTTATTCTTTTAAATGAAAAGTACCATAAGCCGGAAGAGGTTATAGAAGATAAGAAGGCAAAAAAAGGTCAGATTTTCTGTGTCAGGAGGGGAATATGATAGGTATAATCGCAAAGCAGGAGATTTTTAAAGTGTTTAAAAACAAAAAGCTGTTAGGCTCTATTTTCATACTGCCAATGGTCGTTCTGGCTGCCATGTTTGCTATGACATCCATGGGAACAGAGGAAGAAATACAAGCGTACCAGATTCATTTTTTGAATATGCAGGTGACGGAGCAGGAATTTGAAGCAGGTGATATCGTGGTTCAGACGGTGTCAGATCCGGCTGAATCATATGAACAGTTTGTAAAGGAACACAGGATTTCTGAAAATGATATGGTCGTGGAGGTGACAGAGGAAGGCATCAGGCTTTATTACAATTCAATGGACAGCCAGGCAGAGGATCTGCTTCCTGTTGTAGAGAGTAATATTTTAAAGCCTTTTATGGAAGGTGCATTTTTGGCAGAACAGGGAATTGTGAAAGAGAACTTTGAAGTTGTTACAGAAGATACCAGCAGTGAGATGGAAAGGAAAAACAGAACCGTATCATTCCTGCTTCCATATATAATGATTATTATTCTGTTTATGAATTTAGTCAGTGTAGTAGGGGACAGTATTGCCGGTGAAAAGGAAAGGGGGACACTTACAAAACAGCTGCTTGCACCGATTGACAATAGCCAGATGATTCTGGGCAAGCTGCTGGGAACCACAGTCATTGGTATGATTTCCAGTGCAGTATTCTTTGTAGTATTAGTAGGCGGTTCTTATGCCGCGGAGGAATTTGGTGGAATGGATATTCTGGGAACCGGAGAGATTGCAATCAGTGCAGGACAGATTGGAATCATGTTTTTGGGATTTATTTTCATTGCCATGGTATTTGTGGCAGCGATTGCGTTGATGAGCAGCTTTGCCGGGACAGTAAAAGAAGCAACAAATATGTCGCTGGTTATTTATTATCTGGTAATTATTGCGGCCCTGGCAACAGCATTTCGCGTAGGAGAAGCACCTAAGGCAGCATATCTGATTCCGGTATATAATTTCTCTGTATTTATGCAGAAGCTTTTAGTGGGAACAGCGGATATCATAAACGGAGGAATTACAGTCGCTTCATTACTGATTACGTTTGGAGTACTGGCGACGGCAGCAATTTTGAACTTTAGAAGAGAAAGGGTAATTTATTAGTTTTACCTTCAAAACATCAGGGAGAAAAATATTATGACGTATCAGATTGGACTGTGTGATGATGAAATATACCAGATTAAAGTAAACAGCCTGTTTTTACGGGAAATTGCAGAAAAAAATAATATAGATCTGGAATACCATGGCTTTGCAGGAGGCAGGCAGTTAAAAAAGTATTTATCAGGCAAACAGCTGGATATTCTGTTTATGGATATCGATCTGGGAAAGGAATCCGGAGTTGAGCTGGCAACACAGCTGTCACACCAGTATCCGGAAATGATGATTGTGTTTGTGACAGGACATAAGGAGTTTATGGAGGAAGCATTTGAAATTGATGCCATGGGATACCTGGTAAAGCCGTTTGAAATAAAGCGGCTGGAAAGCACACTGCGAAAATCCATTTTACAGATATCTGCAATGAGAAAAATTCATAATTCCAGAGAGATTGTTGTAACTGATGAGAACCTGAAAAAAAAAGATACTGTGCAGGGATATTATCTATATACAAAAGCAGCAGTATCAAAGCATTATTGTAACAAGGGAAAAGGAATACCATGTATATGAACCGATTACATCCCTTTATGAAAGAATAGGGGAAGGCTTCTTGCGGGTGAACCAGAGTGAAGTTGTAAACAGGGATTATATCAAGGGAATCAGCGGAAATATCGTCCAGCTAAAAAACAAAATAGAAATGCCGATTGGCAGGACATACCGCAAAGAGTTCATGAGGCTGTATTTCGGAACATAAACCGGATGGCAGAAAGGAATAAAGGGAGACAGATTATGGCCGGATACCGGGGAATTGCAGAGAAAGTTGTAGAGGTATATGACTTTGACTGGCAGAATAATACAAAAATGAAGGAAGCCTGCATTTGCAGTGTGGAAGGGGTTATTGCCAACATATTTAATATTAGTCTGGTGCTTCTGATAGTAGCAGTATTAAAAATACTGCAGGAAGCCATTATCTTTATACTGGTTTTTGCAGCCCTGCGGTTTTATGCAGGAGGAGCACACGCAAAAAATTATATAAGGTGTATTTTGTCTTATCTGTGTGTGTTACTGGCCAGTGTAAGCTGCGCAAAGTACGGGGCATCCATACAGGGCGGATGGACTGTCGCTGTCTGCGGAATCAGTATGCTTATGGCGGCGGCTGTTAATTACAGATATGCGGCCAGACAGCAGTGTCTGGGAGAAAGAACCATTGTTTATCGGAAAAAGTTCTGCAGAATTTTTATGAATATATGCATATTTATGACTGCAGTGTGCATTTTGTATCCACATACAGTAAATGACAGCGTAAGAGAAGCAATGCAGAAGGTTATTTTATTACAGGCATTTGCATTGCTGGCACAGAGCACTGCCCTATGGCTCGGAAGAAATGAATGCAGGAAAAGGAGGTAGGACGTTATAAAAATTGAAGTGACTGGCGAAAGCACATATGAGCATTGCATTATTGAAACACACGGAGGTGGGATTCTCCATGTAATATGCAGTGATACTGAGAAGAAGGAGAGATTAATCTCACTGATAGGCGGAACCCAAAAAGATGGAGGAATATCTGTTCTGGATGGTGTGGATACGAAAGAACATCTGAAGGAATATAAGAAGATGGTAGATATTATAGATATAGAAAAGATTGATTCCACATTGACCGTAAAGAATTATATTGTCTTTTATGCCATGATAACGGGTATCTATAGTGACAAAACGATTGACAAATTAACGGAACTGTTACTGCAGAATGGGATGGAGAATGTGCTGGATATGCCGGTAAATGCGTTAAGCAATATGGAAAAGATAAGGGTCAGATGTCTGGCGGCTTATATGAAACACATAAGCTGTCTGGTAGGGAAGGGACTGCTGGATTGTCTGGAGCAGATGCAGAAAGATACATTTTATGCTTTTCTCAGGGAATATTTTATCCAGAACCAGTGCATGTGTCTGCTGTTTGATAATATGCAGTGTCAGGAAAATGAGTTTGATAAAGTAATAAAAATTTGATTAACTGTATGGAGGTGAATAATTATGAACAAAAAAATGGAAAAAATGGCGACAAAATTAGTGGTAGAAGTGGCATTGAAGTCAACAAGACTGCCAAATCAAACTTGTTTTATTTTTTTGGGGAAA
>CAYNOE010000313.1:0-3609 GCA_964398745.1 uncultured Lachnobacterium sp. | reverse complement strand
GTAGGTCTTGCCAAGAAGGAAGGAGAGCTTATGAAAAAACATAGAAAAGTTATTGCATTATTACTATTAGCAGTCTTGTTTTTTGGATTAGTTAGTCCGGTCACCAACTTTACGGCAGAGGCAGCAGGGTACTATCCCCGTATTAAGGAAAAAAATCTGACACTGCAGGTGGGGAAGAGCAAAAAACTGACCATAACAAATGCTGACGGATTAAAGAAGAAGTTTAAGAGTAAGGACAAAACCATTGCAAAGGTGTCGAAAACGGGAAAGGTAACGGGAGTAAAAAAGGGAGAAACCGACATTGTCGTAACCTTTTCTGCTCCGAAACTGGGGAGCGCCAGCAAAACGGTCCATGTCAAGGTAGAGCCAAAGCCGTTTAAAACCCTTACAAAAACGGTCACGATTGAGAATTTTACGCAGTACCGTATCTGGGTAAAAAGTGCAGACAAGAAGACGCTGTTCTATAACCTTACAATCAGCACGGAGAGTGAGAGCGAGAACGAGAACCTGAACCTTGAAATATGGGATGGGGATGTCGATGGGAAAATTGGCTTATGGAATGTAGGCGATCTTGCGCAAATTGATGCGTCCCAAAAGGTGGCAGAAGTCACTTCCTGCAAGGATGTGGTATGGATAAATAACAGGAGCAGGGCTCCCGTGGAAGTTACCATTATGATCAGCACTGCTGATGCTAAGAGGAAAATGAAGGACGTGGATTTCGATGAAGCGAAGTTAACACATTGACAAAGTTTAATAGAAGGAGGAAGGAAAATGAAGAGTGCATTAAAAAGAGTAATGGCGGCATTTCTATGTCTTACATTATTTGCGGCTTCTGTTGCCATGCAGCCGGAGGAGGTACGGGCGGACGAGTGGCTTGACTATGTGAACAAGTGCCAAAACAGCATGATTAGTTTTACAAGGGCGAATACGGGGCTGAAAAGTTCTGATATTCTGGGATCGGCGTATTTGGTGGGAGAGGATGACATGGCAGGCAAATCATGGCTTGCAAGCTGTCCAAAGCATGATATGTACGCCGTCCCTGCGGGTACCAAAATAAACGGAAAGACCGTAAACCCGAAGTATCTTCCGCAGGATAACAAGGAATATCTTATTTCCATAAGGGAAAAATATCTTGTGGGGAATCCCTACATGACGAATTCTATTTATTCCAAGCCGGAAGGTTTTCAGGGAACGTTCCGGGAGGGATACCGGTTCTATGTATTTGACTACGACGAGGACTGGGTTACCATATGGGACGACGGATTTCAGGCATGGAGTTATGTGACGGGGAGGTTTGCCTGCGGAACAGATGCAGACGCCTACATGGAGACGCACCCGGCGGGCTTTTACAGGATAGCGCGCAAGAAAGTATGGATTGACTTTGGTTTAAAGGAGAACCACCCGTGGAAGTCGGAGTCGGAGATTCCGAATGTGGGAACGGGTACGGTGACAAGGCTTGTATACCTGCGTCCTGTCCCGAATGAGAAGGAAACCGTCTATACGCCGGTTTATGCCCTGCCGCGTGGAACGAAGCTGAATGTGGTCTCCACGGAGTTAGTACCTTCACAGGCAGGCGGCAGTACGAAGAAGTACTATAAGGTATCCTTTAACGGAAGTGACAAGACCCAGAATAATGCAGTGTATTACCTTCATTACAAAGTGCCGGGAATGTACTATATAGACAGCCGCTACCTGGACTTTGCAAAAAAAGGCGAAAAAATTCCGGAGGGCAGCGTGCCTGCCAAGATTGTAAACGTAACGTCGAAAACCTCGGCTTATGCTTATGCGGCAAAGGACATCAATTCGGAAAAGATAGGTATCATGTCAAAAAACTATGAAACATGGCTTTTTCCTTCAGAGTCTGACTCCGAATGGACAACGATATGGTTCAGCGGACATAAACGGTATGTGCAGACGAAATATATCAGCAAGGCTGACTATAAGGTAAAGGATATTTCTGGTTTAAGGCTTGCGGATATTAAAGACAATAATCTCATTTATACATGGAACAAGGGAGAAAATAACGTTGATTTTTCCTGTAAGATTATTGCACAGTACGGGGTTCTTGAGAAGGTTCTATACTCCAATGAGCATGTAAAGAAGGCACAGCTTACGGTAAAGAGCTCTTATCTTAATAAAGCGGAAGGCAAGGTTAAGATTGTCGTGCAGGCAAACAACTTAAACGGGGGCAAGGGCAAGGAGCTTTCGACCAGATTTATTCAGACGTCGACCTCCAGGCTAAATGTTAAAAATCTGCGGGCACATAGAACAAAAATAACCACGAACTATAGGAAACTCCCAAACGGAAAGATACACTATTTCGGCACTTTAGGCTCATGTATACAGATTTCTACAAATAAGAATTTTAAAAACGCCAGAACAATTCAGAAGTCCTATGTGGAAAACGGCGAAAAAAAGTATAAGCAGATATATGAAATTAAAAATTTAAAGCCGAATACCACCTACTATATCAGAAGGCGCTATATGAAAGATATCAAAACGGCGGCGGGAACGAGGAAGCTTCCGACCAAATGGTCAGAGACAGTGAAGATAAAGACGCTGCCATGAGTATAGGAAAGTGTCAGCTCATTTGCTGACTGTCGTGCATCTATGATGTACGGCCCGGCAAATTTTGCATGAGCGGATGTTCAAAGAAAGGGGGCAGATTTATGAAAAGATACAGAAAATTTGCGGCAATTATGCTTCTGGCAGCGCTGATGATTGGAATCCTTGCCGAATCGTCAGAGGTTATGGCGGTAAACAAACCTAAATACAGGCCTTATATCAAGGAAAGAAGTGTTGCTCTTACGGAAGGGAAAAGTACGAAACTGACAATCAAGCATGCTGAAGAATATAAGGTTAAGTATAAGTCTGCAGATAAATCCATCATGAAAGTATCGAAGACGGGAAAGATAACCGGGGTAAAAATGGGGCTGACAGAGCTGTGCGTAACTTTTTCCGTTGCCGGAGTGGGCAGCATTGATTATACGATTCCCGTCAGGGTATGGAAAAAACCGTTCAGCAAGATTACGCAAACACGGACGATTGAGCCGGGCATGCAGTGCCAGCTCTGGCTTTCCTCTATCCAGAAGGCAGGCCGGAGAACCAATGTAGAGATTACGATAAGCACCGACAGTGAGGATGAGAATTTAAAGCTTCATGTGTACGGGTTGGAAGAGAATCCGGAAATCAAGTACCACCCCGGCTGCCCCATGATGAAGCTGTTTGTTGAGGCGGATAAAGGCTATATCAACAAGAGGACAAAGGAAAAGAAAACCGGTGGAGAATTATTTTTACAGACGCCTAAAAAGGCAGCCTGGGTGATTAATAACTCAGATGCTCCGGTGGAAGTGACCTTTACCGTGAAGACAGCGAATGATTCGAAGGATCTTAAATGGATTGAGCTAAAGGATGTGAAGGCAGGAAAATAAAAAACGCCCGGACCATGGGCGCGCTCTAACGGGTGATCCCGAACACGACTAGGCAATGAGGAAGCACAAAAAATCGCACTTGCTAAACTGCAAGTGCGATACTTTTGTTAATATTGCGAGTCTTACGCAGCTCCAGGACGGAACAACATATGACTCTAGTAATATTATACACCATATT
>CAYNOE010000312.1:0-3610 GCA_964398745.1 uncultured Lachnobacterium sp. | reverse complement strand
CCCCCTTTTTTGTTTTTTAAAAAAAAATTTTCTGTATAACTTTTCCAATTCTGCTTATACTTGTAAAAAGGGTATTTTTTGAAAGTAGGTGATTCTTTGAAATTATTTAAGACAACCCCGGAACCCGACGGCTATGCCATGCTGGTGGACCATCTGCAGCGGACATCCACAGAACTGAAAACAGCATATGACAACCTGGAGAATGTTGTGGATCCGGATCTCATTGACTGCTACATCTATCAGGCAAAAGCTGCCCAGATGCGCTATAAATTCCTGCTTGACTGCGTAAAAAAAATAGAGGGTTCCTACACAAAGAACCCTCTCTGATTATCATAATCCATATAATTCTCGTTCAACTCCCCGCGGGCGTATGTCATACCGGCATACACCTGCTGGGTATTCTGCATCAAAGGACCGCTGGTATCCTGCTTTGCCGCTTCGGTAAAGGAAGCATAAAGCTTTTTGAGAATCTTGTCAGCTTCTGTCAGACCGTCCAGCCGGTTCTCATACAGAATACGCGACAGTTCATTTTTGCAGTATACATAGAGCGAAAACAGATTATCTGACACATCATAGTAAAAGTCAAGGCTCTGTATCAGTTCATCCAGCGTTTTTAACGCCATGCGGACAGAGGTTTTCAGTTCTCCATGCTCATTTTCTGCATATGCAGCCTTTATGTCATCCATATATGCAAACAGAATGTCGTATATAATGACAATCATTTCACCGGAATTACACTGGCTGAGCCTTCTTGTAAATTCACGTTTTTTCTCATCCTTCATAAGCCGCCCCCGTTACTGCAGCAGGGAAAGCACCTGCTGGGGCAGGTCATTTGCCTGGGCAAGAACAGAAATGGATGCCTGTTCCAGAACATTCTGCTGTGTATACTCTACCATTTCCCCTGCCATATCCGTATCCAGAATATTGGAATATGCAGACGTCATGTCCTCACCGGCAGCATCCAGACTCCGCTCTGCATACTCCAGACGGTTTGTAAACGCACCGATTCTGGCACGGACATCATTTAATCTGTCAATCGCTTTGTCCAGTGTGCCAAGAGCACGGTCTGCGCCACCGGACACTGTTACATCGACTTTATCCAGATAAAGACTCTTTGCAGATACCGCCGGAATACGGATATCCATATCCTGATACTGGTTTGCCCCCATCTGGATAGTCATTGCACCAATATCTGTCACTTTGACGTTCACATTGTACGGTGTCGTCCCAGCTGGCAAATTATTTACATCTTCTTTAATCGAAAAGTCCATGCAGAATCCGCTTAAGTCACTAACCACCACATGCAAACCGTCCACATAAGCTGTAGCGGTATCATTAAACCCGTCATCTAACGTTACAGCTGCATCCACTCCTTTTTCCCTCTTTGAATATGCAGTCGGAACTCCATCATCATCCGTCGCTTCTACATCCAGATTCAGTGTATTCGCCAAAGCATCCATTTTTTGTTTGAACGCATCTTCCTCCGTCTGACTGTCAAATCCCATATACCTCTTGACTACTTTAACTTCGATTTCTGTTGCCTCTCCATATTCGTTTGACGTAAGGATATAACCACCACTACCGTTATCCCTTGTTGCAACACAGCCTGCCCTCTCTGCGGTGTCTCGTAAAGCAGCATAGAAATCAGGCTCTGCCATTCCTGCCTCCACTTCCATCTCAATTCCATTGATGCTCATAATCCCTTCATTCGCGGCGAGCGATGGGATACTATATACTGCCTGTCTGGCTGCCTGCGTTACTGACATAGAATAATCCCTCGGAAGCACAGAATCCGAAATATACATGCGTTCGGTCTGCCTTGATACTACCAGTATGTCAGAAGAACCATCCAGCAGCGTCTTGGTATTATACTCTGTGTCCGAAGAAATCCTGTCCACCTCCTGGGTCAGTTTTTCAATTTCATCCTGTATGGCGGTTCGTTCATCCAGTGAGTTGGTATCATTTGCCGCCTGCACGCACAGCTCCCTCATTCTCTGTAAAATACTGGAAGCCTCATTTAATGCCCCGTCTGCAATACGAAGCACGGACTGGGCATCCGTTGTATTTGACTTCGCCTGATCCAGTCCGTCAATCTGCGCTTTCATTTTATGGGAAATTGCAACACCTGCCGGATTATCACCAGCCCTATTAAGTTTATAGCCGCTTGAAAGCCGTTCCATGGAACGACTCAGCCTGTTTTCATTTCTAAGTAACTGCTGGTTTGTTTTTACAGCCAGCATATTGCGGTTAATCTTCATAAGTAATTCCTTTCTAACATCGTATGCAGAGCTTCCATGCCCCTGGATTTGACATTCCCTGTCAGTCTGCTAACAAATATATCGTCATTTTTCCGGTTTTTTTTAACCTTTTTATTTCATAAAGGAATATATTTGCAATTACGGGGAAATCGTATTATAATAACACCATTAATAAGATGATAAGCGCAAAGGAGGATTTACCCAATGGCAAAAGTAACAAAGGACACCATGATCGGAGAACTGCTCCAGATTGACGAAGGTATCACCCCGATTCTTTTAAATATCGGCATGCACTGCCTTGGCTGCCCGTCTTCCCAGATGGAAACCATCGCGGAAGCTGCAATGGTTCATGGTATCGAACCGGATGACCTGGTGAATGACATCAATGATTATTTAGAACATTCACAGGCATCATAAAACATCAGGGGCTGCTGCAAAATAAATATTATTTTGCAGCAGCCCCTTTGGTATTTATAATGCCGTAAGCATCTGAAGCGCCCTCGGTCCCATGATTTTTTTTCCGTGTTCTGAAAAAAACGCCCCCATGGCCCTGGTATAGTTCTTCTGCCTTGCATATTCACATATCACATTGCAGATTTTATTGAACTCCTCTGGTGTGTGTTCATCCTTATGAACCACCAGATAAAAGCTGTTCTGCTTCTCATTTTTATACAGATCATTGTGCCCGTCGTAGTAATCCGCAAGCACGCCTGCCAGACGCTCCACCTGATCCAGTGACGGAAATTCAAACATCTTAGTACAATCCGCCGAAACCGGCCGGACCTCCGAAACCGGAACCCCCTTTGTCTCTGCATCAGCAGCCGCAGTCTCCTGCGCCTTTTCCCTGATTTTATTAAAAATTCCTAAAATATCGTCTGCCCCCTTCGGACTGGCAACGTTCTGGGAAGCTGATTCATGAAACAGTTCATCCCCGCCCAGCTCTGAAAAATTGGAAAAACGTGTGTCAAGCTCATCCGGATATTCAACCTTCGTAATCAAAAGAATAAGAGATTCCGAAGAAAGCGGAATAGCCTCTACCATAAGAGGAATATCATTGGCATCAAATCCAAACTCGTAATTGGCCTGCTGTATCATGTCCTGGAAAAGCACCTTTGCTTTCTCAGATCCATAGGCAAGCTCCCGCAGATTAATCTGCCTGTCTGCCAGATCCTGTCTGCTTAATGTGCAGCGAATCTGGTTTTCATTTACTTTTTCAATTTTCATTCTCTCACATCCTTATTTTCAAAATCCCTTAAGCATCCAGTTCAATACTGCTCTTAATAATGCTTTCCAGCCGGTTATCCACTTAGATTATAATCAATCGCCAGTACATTGTAAAGTTCACAATTATA
>CAYNOE010000311.1:0-3614 GCA_964398745.1 uncultured Lachnobacterium sp. | reverse complement strand
CATAAAGAATTCCCTTAAATGCAACATCAATTTCACCGATACCGCCCACATAATCTGCGCTATCGTAATTATCATTGATAGCAATAAAACGCACACCCATAAAAGGAAATATCTGCTCGATGTATTTTCCCTGTTCAATGTGGTCTCTGGAAAATCTGGAGAAATCCTTCACGATAACACAGCTAATCTGTTTCCTCTTCACAAGGTCCAGCATTCTCTGCATATCCGGACGGTCCATATTTTTTCCGGTATAACCATCGTCCACAAATTCCAGCACATTCATTTTACGAAGAGCTTTATCCTTATTGATGAAACTACGGATAAAAGCACGCTGATTAGTAATACTGTTGCTCTCATCCCTGATAAATTCATCTTCCTTTGACAATCTCAAATACATTGCAATCTGTTCCATCCTAAGCCTCCTCCTTCATTCTCTCTGCATACTCATCCTTGAAATTCAAATTAATCTCCATCCTGTTATCCGGATACAAATAAATACTGTGCACCAAATGCTCCAGCATATTTCTATCCAGATACGGTTCACTCTGAAAAAGGTAAATCGCCCTCAGCCATTGTAATTTCTTTTCAAAAAATCTCTTATAACGACGTCTGTTTGCCTCCTCATCAGAAATCTGTCCCCGAAGTCTCATAACTGCATCCGCAGACTTTTCCTGCATACGCCTGAACTCTTCTCGGCTCACTTCTCCAGTCACATACCCCTGATAAGCCTTGCTCTCCTCATAATTTAGTTTCTCAATCTTCTTATCAAACTGTCGTATCTGCACATCACACTTTTTCAGTTCCTTGTCCATAGCACCCTGTAGCACATTTTCCATCTTCTCGCAATCTGAAAGCGCTGCAATATTCACTTCCAGATTCTTATAAACTGCCTTTATCAGTTCCTGCTCTAAGATGGTACAACCACACTTCTCACCACCAAAATCATAATTATATCTGCAGGAATAAAAATACTGTCGTTCCAGTCTTCCATCTTTTTCCACAATTCGTGACAGTTGCGGAATCATTCTCTTACAGTTTCCACAGAACAAAATTCCTGCAAAAATATCATCTTTTATCGGTAAATTTCTGCCTCTGTCTGAAGAAAAACAACTCTCTTCTAGCTTCTGTCCAAGCACTTTTCTTACTCTGTCAAACAACTCCTTGTCCACAATAGGCTCATGGGTGTTCTCCACAATAATCCATTCCTCTTCATCAGTAACATGCCTTGACTCATTCTCACTCAGCCTGGTGCGCCTCTTGCCCTGTACCATATTTCCAATATAAGCCTGATTCTTCAGGATATTGGAAATGGTTCCGGCATACCATGCTTTTGCCTCCTGCCCCTCATCCACATAAAGATTTCCGGTTTTCAGATAATCTCCCGGCAAAGCCAAGCGATAACTTTGAAGTGCCCTTCCGATTTCCCTCAGCGTTACACCATCTGCTGCGAGTTCAAAAATCTGACGTACCACAGCTGCTGCCTCTTCATCCACAAGATACTTACGAAGAGCATCCTTACTTTCTACCTTATATCCATATGGTGCATTGCTTCCGGTAAATTTACCCCGTTCCATATCAAGCCGGCGACTGACCGCAACTCTCTTGGAAATATCCTTGGCATACATATCATTTACCAGGTTTTTCAGCGCAATCTCCAGCGATTTATTCTGATTAAATTCCGCATCCGTATCAAAGTGATCATTAACGGATATAAACCTCACACCAAGAAACGGGAAAATCGTCTCGATATAATTACCAGTTTCAATATAATCCCTTCCAAAACGTGACATATCCTTCACGATAATACAGCTTATCTTTCCATCCCTTACATCATCCATCATTCATTTAAAGGATGGTCTGTCAAAGCTGGTTCCCGAAACCGCATTATCCACATATTCATAACATTCTGCAAATTCAGCTTTGCCTTTTACATACTCCCTCATGATATCCAACTGATTAGCGATGGACTCCGATGGTCTTGCTTTCAGCTCCACGGATAATCTGGCATAGAGTGCCACCCGGAAATATCTGACATTTTTTACAGGTATATCGGCACTGACTGCTTCCGGAACCGTCATTACATTAAATCGATTTTTCGTCCTCGCCATTTACACCGCCTCCTTAAGCTCCAACACCGGTACACCATTTACCATGGTGTAATCCGGTTCCAAAACCGCTTCATTTGCTACTTGGAATAATCCTGCAACCTTCTCCATCTCCTGACGGTACTTGAATACAATTTCCACCCTGAAATCATCGTAAATCAAAATCCTGTCAATAAATGAAACCAATGCCATTCTGTCCAACTTTCCTATCACCAGATTTTCCCGAAACTGCTCCAGATCCTTTGCCACTACAATTCCATTTTCATAAATACTGCGTATAATCTCTTCCTGTTCCTTAATTGCCTGTTCAAGCGCTCTTTCCCTCGCCGAGAATTCATCACGATATCTTGTGAACTGCTCCTTACTGATAATTTCATCCTGTAAATCCTGATAAAGTGACGATTTAAACACAGAACATTTCGTAAGTTCTTCTTTCAACATAGCAATTTCCTTATCATGCGCCATCGCTTCATCATAATTTACATTCAGCCTATCAAGATGATCAAGAACCTTTTCACAGTCGCACATACTGTTGATATACCCCTGCAATTCACCAAGTACAATTTCCTCCAGAATATCCTCACGTATGCAATGGCGGCTACAGGCATCCTTACTGTTCCGGTTATAGTTAGAACAGATATAGGTTATATATTCCTGCCCTCTATAAAACTCCTTACGACGAACCATGCTACTGCCACAATCTCCGCAATAAAGAATTCCTGCATACATATAAGATTCACTCTGCCCAACAATCGCCTTGGTATCACGGCTCATAAGAATCTGTACTGCATCAAAATCCATCTTGCTTATGATTGGCTCATGTGCATTTTCAATTACAATCCAGTCACACTCAGGAACCTGAATTTCCTTTTTTACCTTGTGACTGACTGTTGTGCGCTTGCCCTGTGCCAATGTTCCGATATACACCACATTCTTCAGTATCCTTCCGACAGTCTTTGCAGACCACGTAGACTGACCCGCTCCCTTAAAGCTTGTGTTGAATTTTTCACCACATTTTACCTTGTATTCCGATGGTGAAAGCACTCCATTCTTATTCAATATTTTCGCAATCCCTGAAGCACTCATACCTGCCAGTTTCTTGGCAAATATCCCTTGCACCACACCTGCTGCATAGGGATCCGGAACCAGCAGATTTTTATTATTCTCTGCTTTTTTATATCCATAAGGTGCAAAGGCTCCGATAAACTGACCATTCATCCTTTTCACATTCTGACTGGCACGAACTTTAATGGACGTATCATTGTTATACTGTTCATTCATGAGATTCTTGAAAGGAATTATAGTGTGCGTTTCTCCACGATTTGCTGTCAAACTGTCATAGTTATCCGACACCGCAATAAAACGCACTCCATATTTCTTAAAGGTTCTGAGAATCAACTCATCTGCTCCGATTCTTTCTCTGGCAAGTCTGGATAAATCTTTTACAATAATACAATCCAGATTTCCCGCTTCCATAGACGCCATCATTCTCTGAAATTCCGGTCTGTC
>CAYNOE010000310.1:0-3624 GCA_964398745.1 uncultured Lachnobacterium sp. | reverse complement strand
CTATCTGCATGGTATGTAATTCTTTTGCATCGCCAATATTAGCCCTTAATAATTTTACTTCCACGTACATTCCCTTCCCGCATTTTCCAATCGATACTGCTGTCCCATCAAATGGAAACAGTCTTTTTTTCCAAATCGAATCCCCAACTCCACGGCTATCCCTTTCCGGCCTAAAACCAGACAGTATTTTGTATCAAGCAGTGAACAGAAGGAATTAACACAGTCGTATATCGTATGCATCTCTTCATCCCATCTGTTTTTAAGTTAAGAAAAGCTCTGCCGAAGCAGAGCCTTTCTGACATTTTCTTTCGACAACCACCAGTCATCTAGCCAGATTGTGGTAAATGCCAAACCCTTATAAAGCTCGCAAGACACTGCCCTCTGGCGCAACATCCTGTATCAACGCTTTGACAGACACTCACTGTTGCCTATCCTAACTTATAGTACAACGAACTGCAAAATATGTCAATTGCAATCCGCAGTTTTTAGCATAGTTATTAGTTAAAATTCCGTCACATCCGCTTTCCCCATTAATCTTCCCTTGGACAAAATTAACGGAACTACAATCAGAACATCACATAGGATAAATCCGGCCAGACCTGTCCCTGAATAAAACAGAAGATGCATACCTTTTTTCATATAAACCAGTTCATTTATCATATACGTGAACAGAAAAATCGCCGCTCCCCCAATGATGCAGGCAGTGATATTCATGAAAATAATCTCTGCCGCCACTTTTCTCCTTACTTCCCTTCTGCTTCTGCCCAGTGCCCTGTAAATACCAAATTCACAGATCCTTTTTAAGTACTGGCCGGTGACAACTGAATTTACGGTAACAGCAAGTACCACTGCAATCAGTATATCTACTGCATAAAAAAGAACATAAAACACATAAAACTGCGGCAGCACTCTGCTTCTCGCTGACTCAGAAATCTGAACCTTCCTGTCTCCTGCAAGTTTTTTCACATAACTGTACAGCTCTTCTTTTTCCATTGTATCACTGTATATATAAAGCCTTCCCAGGCTGTCGTCACTCTCAAAAATAAGAAACGTACAAAAACTTCCGTCATCAATAATCGCATCTACCGTATATTCTCCATCAATGCTGGAATCAAAACTGTGATCAAGCGTATCGCCAAGACGGATACCTTTATTATCTGCAAAATCCTGACTGATAATCATACTCCGGTTCTTGCATTTTGAAAAATCACCTTCTATTCCCAGATGTTTAAAAACCTTTTTCATATCATCTGCGGAATTGAATACATATGTCCAGCCGCCCATTTCAAAACCAAGCACCGTCCCATGCTGCATACCGGAAAAACCATAGGCAGTTACATCAACAAACTCAAGCTTTTCATCCTCTTGAACAGCCTCCCTGAATGCGGCAAAATCCTTATATTCTTCATCGGTACTCTGCAGCCCTGCCACAACAATTTTATCCGAATATTCAAACTCCTTTTCAAAGGAATACAGTTCCGAGTGAATATAGTTGCCCGCCAGAAACATAAGAGTCGCAAGAACCATCATAAAGATACACAGAAAAACCCTGCCCCTGTTTTCTTTCATATAATAAAATGCTGAAAATGGATTTATTTTTTTCATCTACTGTACCATGTCCCTTTCCGGCTCTATACTGCTTAATTTTCCGTCCCATATTTCAACCAGCATATCCACATCCGACAGAACTGACCTGTCATGGGTTACTACAATCACCAGTCTTTTTTCTGAATATTTCTTCAGTATCTTCATAACGTTAAACGCATTTTCATGATCCAGGGAGGCGGTCGGCTCGTCTGCAAAAACCACCTTCGGATTATTTATCATGGCTCTTGCAATGGCAACCCTCTGGCACTGTCCGCCGGAAAGCTTTGACGGACGTTTTCCAAACTCCCGCTCCTTTAATCCCAGTGCTTTCAGATACTCTTTTGCATCTGTTTCTGCTTCGTTTTTTTCACTTGTCGCAGCAACTACCACGTTATCGACAGCATTCATATACGGAACCAGATAATGCTTCTGGAATACAAAACCAAACTCATTTCTTCTCACATTTTCCCTCTGTTTATTTGACAGTTCTGTAAGTTCCTGTCCATTGTAGACGATACTTCCCTCTGTGGGCGTTTTCAGCGTGGACATTACATACATAAGCGTACTTTTCCCACTTCCGGAAGGTCCGATAATTCCGACAAGTCCAAAGTCCGGAAGTGTCAGATTAAATCCATTCAGGGCGTACATTTTATCATCTGAGTTCATATCGTATATCATGCTTACATTTTTTATTTCAAACATCTTCTGCCTCCTATTCTTCAATCATATCGATTGTCTTTATATTGTTAATGGTTACGATTATCGGTATCTGCAAAAATCCTACGATTGACAAAAATGCTGTAAGGATACGAAGCAGATGCTCCGGGTAAAAATAGTGATAAACAAGTCCTAAACTGTCTAACATAAAATGTCCCAGAAGAACCATAATTACAATCGTAACTGCTGCTCCTATAACGATACTGAGCCCGAAAATAATTCCGATTTCTTTCATCATCATCCCATAAATATCTTTTCTTGCAAATCCAATTGATGTATAAAGACAGTATTCATTTACCCTGCTTCTCATAAAGGAAACATAGGCAACAAGAATTGATATTGCCAGAAAAATGATTACTACAATCAGAATCGCAAGAAGCGCTGCATCTATCTGGTCTGTTACCAGTTCCTTATACATTTTTGCCCAGTCCACGCTGTCATAAATGGTATCATATTCTGTCGTTTCAATCCCAACATCCTTCAGTACTGCAGACATATCTGCATTTTCTTCATTGCATAAAATAACCATATACCACCCGGAATTGGTGTATCCCCTGGGTGTTCCCACGCAGGTAAGAACATCCGAATCAAGCGCTCCAACAACCTTAAATACCTTTCCATAAGATGATTCATTAAAATATCCACCAATTTTCATTTTTTTGTTCTGGAGCACCTTTTTATCCGCCAGAATCTCACCGGGTCCTTCCGGCATTCTGCCTTCGGTAAGCTTTGCATCCATATGCTCTAAAAAATCCGGAATCCGGCTCTCCTCTAAAAGCGGAAAGTCATAACCGACGCCTCCAACGATTCCCTGGTAATTTGCATACAGACACTGTGTATATATGACATCACTGATTCCTTCATGTGCTTTCAGTTTATCCATAATGCTGTTTCTTGCCTCATCAATCTCCTGGTACAGCTCCTCTTCGGATGAATAGGAAGCAGAGTCCACCCCCATTGTTTCCGGACTCAGTTCAACATAAGCAACCTTTTTTGGCTGTTCCAGAAACAGCGCCTTAAAGCTCTCCTTTGTCGTAAGAAATAAGAAATTAATAACGTACATGGTCATAAATGTCATAGACAATGCAACTATCATACCCCATACCTGTTTTTTATTGTTTCGCACAAATTTTAGTGCAGACAGCCTGCTTTTCATTCAGTTCCTCCTCGTATAATACTTTTCTCCCGTACTTGTAATATACTAACATCAATTTGCCCCATAAAAAAGTGACTGCAGTCATATTTTTATATGACTACAGTCCAAGCATTTCATTTCTTCAGTTCCACAATCAGTTTCACCCTGTCGTGGATTCCCGTCTT
>CAYNOE010000309.1:0-3639 GCA_964398745.1 uncultured Lachnobacterium sp. | reverse complement strand
AAAACACTGCACAAATGTTATAATTAAATCACGACAAATAACCAAACAAAGGAGTATTTTTGCATGATTAATTATAACAGATTAGGCTATGAAATGATAAGGGATTTTATGAATTTTTTAGAAAAAATCTGCAAAGGGCTGACCAGACCAAAGTGCAAATTCACCACACAGATGATTTATGGTATTCTAGCAGGAAATAAGGTTCATTTAAGCGAAATTGCATGCTCTCTGAACGAAACCATCCGGCTGAAGAAAACAATCGGGAGGCTTTCAGGAAATCTTTTCGCTTTTGAAGAAAAAGAGGCAGTTATCAGTGAGACACATGAAAATTTATGCTGCCTGCAATCGCTGTCCGCACACTTTTCCAAAATCTGTGTCCGCACGCTGGGCAGGCACGGAAAGAAAACAGAATGTAAGATCAGCTATATTCCCGTAAGGTTATGTGAATTTCCGGCCAGGGATCTGGTTTTGGCAGCTGTTTATGGTTTTGGGGCACAGCCGGTGTTATCGCTGACAAATATAGCGGTCACAGAAAAGAAAAAGTTGTGTTTAATAGCAGCAAAAATTTACTTAATGCGATGGAGGACAGGGGAATATTTCAAGTTTAAAAAGCAGCAGTTTGAACTGGAGGATTTAAGGGTAATGTCATTGAAGTCCATCCGTAATTTAAACCTGTTTACAACCCTTGCAGCAGGATATATTGGCATTATGAACTCGGAGAAAGAGGACACCATATTTATGATGGAATTAAGGGAATGTTCCAAAAGAATTTATGTTATTCCAAAATTTATTTTCTATGCACTGGGATACGCCATCAAGTGTGTTCTTGCAGGGACACGCTCTGGCATAAAAGGGTTCCTCTTGAAAAAGGAGCAGTCACAACAGCTTACACTGGCCCAATGGTTTGGAATAGGGGCTTTCAGGTGATTGGGTTTCAGAAAATGGGGAAAGTCATATGTCTGTAGCTGCTGCATTAAAGATGATCATCTGGTGAAGATTATACGCAAAAATGGTTGCGTAGGTGCATGTAGCTATTGTAAAGATAACGATGGTAAGCCAATAAGGCATCGGAAAGTATACAGTCTTGAAAAACTGATGGCAGATGTAATTCCTGCAATACGATATTATTATATGAATGCAGATGGCAATGTGCCGTATGAGGATGGCGGGTATTTATGGCATGTTATAGATCATTATGATTTTGTTTTTGAAATCATGGCTGAAGAGATGCAAATCGAATGCACTGATCTTCTTAGGGATCTCTATGATGTCATAGAGCAGATGGATCGTACTTCCGTGTATGAATTTATTGACAGGACTTCAAAAAAAGATCTTAGGGCCTGGGCAAAATACACAGATTTGATCAATGCCAGAAAAGAAATGTCGGTAGAGCAGATTGTATCATTGTGTGTTAATAATGATGCGCCGGATGATTTGAAGGAAGTACATTCTGTGCTTCAGGAAGTGCTATATCACGCCAGAGAGATGTATTCGTATTCTGTTGTCAGTTCTGGGATTCCATTATACAGATGTGTTAACTTTCATCCGAAAGGTTATACACCTGCAGGATATTCCGAGATACCGGCAACATTGATCGGAACGGCTCCGGCAATGTTTGCTGAGAGTGGAAGATTTAATGAAAAAGGGGATATGATGTTCTATTGTGCATCGAATCCTGAGATTGCAATGAAAGAGGTGGGAATAAAGAAAGGATTCCCGTTCACTATAGGTCAATTCTATACCAATAAAAGAATAAGGGTGTTGAATTTGAGCTCGGTGGCAAGCTGGAAGAGACCAAGTTTTTTCAGTCTTGATCAGAAAGATATTGAAAGAAGAGAGAGTTGGCTTTTTTTAAGGGAATATATAGATCAAATAACAAAACCTGTAGCAGATAGAACAGCAGCCGTTGAGTATTATAAACCAATACAGGTTTTTACAAAGTATATGCAAAGGGTATCAGGGCTCTATGGAATAGAGTATAGGAGTACTAAATCCAGTGCTTGTGATAAGAATGGGGATTTTGTTCATGACAGATGCTATGTTCTTTTTGCTGAGAATCGTGACTGTTTGAATGAAACAGAACGTAAATATAAGATTAATACGGACAGACTGCAGCTTTTCATGAAAAAGACGTGGCAGGTAGATTCGTCTGATTTACCAGGTGCTTGCAATGCCTTGACCAAAGAAGAAACCTGTATATGATCCAGATAAGATAATGAAGGACTTGCTGGCAGCAGTGGCTGAATCCTATGATGAGACCGGGGAATTGAAGCTGACAGCGGAAGAGTTTGATATGTCAGCATTGAAGATCAGGAAGCTGCTTATTACAGCCGGAGTATATAGTAATGAAATCTCCAAAGAAGTTAATGACTTGTATGCGAAGGGGAAGACTATAGCGGAGATTCAGCAGATTACGGGATTGGGTAAATCATCCGTCAACGGATATCTTCCTTATACGAAGGCGGTATATAAGCCGGAAGAGTTGTCGCTTAATGCAGAACGAATAAATGTGTTTCGGAGCAGGCAGCAGACGGTGAGAAAACTGTTTTCAGATATGAGTGAGGATAATCTGTGGCAGGCGGTTATTGCTTTTCAGAAATATCCCTTTTATACGGCTGCCGGGTTGCCTTTTGTGTATGAACTGAAGAAGGGCAGGAACGGGGAGTACAGTAGAGAGCTGATCATAAGCCGCCACAAAAAAGCAAGACGGTGGTGTGGAGTTCCGTGAGGCTGGCGTTTCAGAAGGCGCTTGATTTGCATGGAAAGATTGTTGGAAAGATGCAGCTTGTACGAACGAATCGGAAAAAAGAAACTGAATAGCAATTGCAGTATTATTTGTTACGGGCTTCCAGTTCGTCAAGCCTTTCTAAAATTTCCTGATAGTCTGCCTTTAATTCCGCCAGCTTCTGCTCATTCCTATTCTACTCTGAAAAACTGTTCTCATGTGAGAAAATATAAAACGGTATCAGTATCAGCAGACGTTTTTCAAAAATATCATCAAGCGAATACTTCTGCACTTTCATAGTCGGCACATCGTACTGGACCGTTCCGCCCGGCGTGATGATAACATATTTCATTTTGTCCGGTGTCTTTTTGTAAGCCCGAAGATACAGAACCGCCGTATTGGGGAATGTCACAGTCAGTGTTTCCTCTGTAACCTCACTCTCATCAAGTGCTATCTGTGCGTCATATTCAAAAAGCCTTATCGTGATTTTTCCATCCGGCAGGCTGCTCTCACACTCAATATGGTATTTCCTCTTCCCCTGTATATGTTTCCCCGAAAATCTCATTGATTATGGGGACAATCAGTTTCGGGCAGTCATTTAAGATTGTCCGAAACGCCCCATCATATATATTTGCCATATATTAAGCCTTTTTTTGTGGTTTTATTATACCTTTTTTCATTGCAAATTCAAGAATCGTGCAGCATTTCACAATGTTTTCACTTTTAAAATGTTACTTTTCACACAGTAGCCAGTTCTAAGTAAACGCATATTTATATAATTGAACCCTTTTATTCCCTGAAATTCGTTCCGGGAATTGAAATCCCTGTTCCAGCAGTGGGTTGATGAAGGAGCTTGTTGATAAAATCAGAAAATACGGGTTTATTGTGAAACATGAAAAAAGATGGTAATTCAG
>CAYNOE010000308.1:3222-3644 GCA_964398745.1 uncultured Lachnobacterium sp. | reverse complement strand
ATCTTTTAGAAAATTGTCTAAATGTTCATTGTGGATACCCGCAACCCTTATGGTGGAACGGTTATCACCATAGTTATTATCAGCGTTGGGATAATGTTATGTGCGAAGTTTTGAAAACAAATGTTTTAGACAAGTCTTTTGATATTTCTTTAAGAGAGTTTATAGATTGCGAGTATAATCATGAGCAACGTTTTTCTAAGATGCGTGAACAAATATGGCAAATGATTTTATCTGATGAGAAAAAAAGAGAAAATACTTTAGCGGCGCTTATTAAAGTGTCGGCTACTCAAGTTCAAACTAATAAAGAATTATGGAAAAAATATTTAGATGCTTGCAATCCTCAAGAAAAAAGCATTGCATATCAAAAGATTGCGGATTTTATAGAACCATTAGAATATTATCAAAATGGTGATGCTGGAATT
>CAYNOE010000308.1:0-3212 GCA_964398745.1 uncultured Lachnobacterium sp. | reverse complement strand
TAAAAAAAATTAATTTTTTGAGGGAGGTTTTTGTTTGAAAAAGATATTATTTTTGATCATATATATCCATTATTAAAAGCAGACACCATAATACTTAGTATATGTGAGTTAACTAAGCAATTACAAAACAAACCAGATTGGATAATAGAAGAAACAGAAGAAAAAACTTGTGATTTTTTTGAAACATCCATTACTACTATGTATGATAAATATCCACCACACATGCAGTTGACCAATGTTATTGTCAAATCCGTTATGAAAAAAATTAACTTAAATTCAGAACAATTAAATAAGATCTTAGAAGAAAGAAGACGTACCTTAATAGATATAGCACATTCTAAAAGTGAGTCATTGGATGACCAATATGATTTGAATAATTGGCTTTAAACAAACAGCTTCATAACAAACAGGACATAACTCTATAATGTTTTACAAAATTTGCTCATTGCTAATTATGGAGAATTAGGTTCTCAAACCAATGAAAATATTACAAAAGAATATTTATACTAGCGGTCGAAAAGACTGACCGCTCAGTATAAAGTTATGCACACAGCCGCATAAGGAAATATGCCGCTTCGCGGCTGCGGCTGGCGCGATACTCACGGCAGATTTCATCTGTCATGAGTATAACAAATATTGAGATACTGTCAATTCTTTTCCAGTTTATCCTAGATTCTCGGAAACATGACGAGAGATGTTTAAAACACTGATAAATACAGGATTTATAAAAATTTTGCTCTTGTCATGTGTTTCGCGTATTTGAGGTTTTTGTTTTGCATTTTTACCGTACATTACTGATTGCATAAAACAATTTTTTTAAGGTAAAAAACAGCGGTAATTCTCCTTTGAAAAAGGCTTTTGCCATTTTATATTTTATTCTTCTATCATAATTTTGTCATAACAAGACTCTTTCAAAAATGGTGTAATTGTGGTGTAGTAAGTGCCTTTCCTCGCCGAGAAATCATTGATTTTACAGCCTTTTTCAGAATATTTCAAGATATTGCCGTGGCAGATGAATAATATTTTTATCATATCTCAAAAACTCCTTGTATTTACTGTATTTCCTTGATTTATCGGCTTTTCCTGCGTCTTGCTTTAGCCTTTCGCCCGTGGCATATTGTAGTCTAAATTGGCATATCTTTGACCTCAAAAGTAGTAAAAAAAGTAGTAAATTGAGGGGAATTATGCCATTTTACTACTCGGCATTAGCCACCCGTTTCAGCTCCTCTTTTGCATCATCATAACCGATGTGCGTGTAGGTATTCAGCGTTACTCCAATATCAGAATGTCCCATAAGGTACTGGAGCGTTTTAGGGTTCATGCCGCTTTTCGCCATGTTGGAACAAAAGGTGTGCCTGCATACATGGGGCGTGACCTTTGGCATCTGCACTTTATAGATACTGTTGTACTTCTCGCAAATGTGCTGAAAGTATTTCTCCCAATGCAGGGCTACCATCGGCATATCATTTTTATCCAGATACAGGAAACCACACTTGCCGTCAATCATAGGCTCTTTTTTTACTTTCTTCCTATTCGCAATAATCCGCTGAAAACACGCATATACCTCGTCGGACATCGGGATTTCCCTTGTGCCGCTTGTGGTTTTGGTATCCTCAATCACATACTCCATATTTCTTTTTCTCTGCAATTGATGATTGACGTTAATTTTTTGGTTCTGCATATCAATATCATTCAGCGTTAATCCTACAAATTCGGAAATGCGAAGCCCTGTTTTAAATAAAATGTAGATTCCGTCATAGTATCTGCAAAAATGTTTGTCTTGTGCTACAAATTCCAGAAAAGCCCGTTCCTGTTTTCTTGTAATGGCTTCCCTTGTCACGCTGTCATTTACGACAACCGTGGCAAGCTGAAACTCAAACGGATTCTTGCGTATCAAATCATCATCGACAGCCATCTGGAAAGCTGGTCTGACAACGCCCCTTACGGAATGGATGGAACTGTAACCCCTTCCGTCCTGCTGTAATTTGATAAGCCAGCATTTTGCATCCGACAGCTTTACTTTGTCAATCCGCTTCTTCCCGAAATCCTCTTTTTTGATGATGTTCACCACAAATTTATAATTGGCTTCGGTGTTGTGGCGTACCCCTGTTTTCTGTAAGAGATATTTTTTTACCAGTTCCAGAACGGTCATTTCCCCGCCACGGGGAACAATCTCATCATCAAGGTCTTTCAGTATCAGCTTTTCTTTCTCCCTCAATGAAATGTCATCCCGTTTGCCTTGCGGCGTCTTGTCCGTCTTTTCCAGTTTCCAACTGTAAACAAATTGCTGCTTGCCTGTGGCATCAATGTATTTGAACGCATACCGTCCGTCTTGACGTTGGCTCTCTCCGTTGCGGAGAATACGGTTTTTACTGTCACGTCTTTTTCCGCTCATGTCAAATGCTCCTTTCGTACAAAAAGAGCCCCGTCACGATATATTGTAGTATATCATAGACAAAGCCCTTTTGCCATCTTAAAAATGAAAGCAGCATTTAGAATATCCACCCACAAAAGCTGCCTGCATATCTATTCTTTATTTAAAGACATTCAAATAGCTGTTAAATTCTCTAAAAATGTTTCAAACTGTTTCCGCTTGATTAAAAACTTCACTCCATTCTGAATGATAAATCCTGTATCTATATTATCTATAACAATTCTTCTCAACTTTTTTTCTCCAATATTGAAGTAAGCAGATGCCTCATCAATGGTAAGACAGAATTTATCTTTTATTTCAACCTGCATTTGTTCCGCCATACGCATTTCCTTTCTATAATTAAGATGGATTCCTCTGGGGAATCCCAATACTAATGGCAAGAGCTTTATCAACTCTCGCCATCACTTCAGCAGACATTATGCCCATATACTGTTTTAATCTTCTCTTATCTACTGTACGGATTTGCTCAAGCAAAACTATGGAATCTCTGTCAAGCCCCTCAAAATTCTTTACTTCAGTATGTGTCGGCAATTTTGCCTTTGTATGTGTCTTACCCGTGATAGCGGCAATAATGACTGTCGGACTGTATCTGTTACCTGTGTCATTGGAAATGATAAGTACGGGTCGTGTGCCGCCCTGTTCTGAGCCTATAACGGGATTAAGCTCTGCGTAGTAAATGTCACCACGCTTAATAGTTCTTTCCATAGTGTTTGACCTCCTATTTGGATTTAGGCAGGAATACCCTGCCTATGTAACAGCCAGACACAAGGAAGTATTT
>CAYNOE010000307.1:0-3647 GCA_964398745.1 uncultured Lachnobacterium sp. | reverse complement strand
GTTACGGTTTCCATCATCAGTCTGACGATGGAAAATATCTCATTATGGGAAACGGCATACGGGCATTTGCAATTTCGGCAGAGCCGGAAAAGGAGAATCCTCTCCGTACCGCTGAAATGACCATTGAGGACGACTACAATATGATCGATGGCGTTATCAACAATGGCCGCCGGGGTGAGGAGCAGGAAAAAGCAAAGCCCTCCATCCGGGAACGGCTGGAGGACGCAAAGCGGGAATGCGCAGAGCGAAAGTCCCCGGAGAAGGGGCAGCCTACCCATAGTACCCCGGAGCATGGTGATTTATGAGCCGAAGCAAAAAATGGAAGCTGGAATGGGCCTTCTTTCTGGGTGAGAGCGGGAGACGGCAATACCACCCTTTTTGCCGGAATTGTATCCACGGCTGCAAGCAGAGCTTCCGGGTGAAATTGATTGCCTGCTCCAATTATCGTTCCCGGCGTTCTGAAAAGTGTAGTGATAAGGGTTGATAACTCGCCGTTTCTTTCCCAGTATCGGTTTTTCCCGAAATAGCCCTTATAATTTCCTATCCCATATATTGCAGGGGATACAAAGGAGAAATCCCTATTTTGTCGCCCTATCTCAATAATAAAAGCGGGAGTGCAGTTCCCAGATTATCCGAGATCTGCACTCCTGCTTTCTTGTTTTTGAAGAAATTATTCGAAAAATATTGAATTTAATACACTTTCCATCACAGCTCGACTGGGAAACACTGAAGAAAATACATATTTTTTATCTGCCTTTGAGTTGCTTGTTGGCTTATAATAGCCATTTAAGCTACTCTTTCCAAACAGAATTACTAATATAGCTTTTCGGATCTTACTTATCAAGATGAACTCCTCCCATGAAATTATACTACTTTGCGATTAAAAAAACCTTCGAATTACCCATTATGGCGTCGTAGCCGAATCGGCTGTCAGCTTTTTCAAATAATGGCGATATTGCCCCAGCAGAATGTATATCAAGTCTGCGTAGGCTTTAACAACATCCACATTATATTTTTCATACTGTTCGGTAAATGCATCTTTACTTTTTGAGTCAACGCAAACAAATCCTAATATATGATATTCATCGTCCTTGTTTTGGTGATATAGTAGCTTGAATTCAATACGGATCGGAACAACAATTGTTCCAGCATAATATTTACGCCAGTCTTTATGGGTATTATCATAGTGCTTACCCGTCTTCTCAAGCAATTTATCGTAACCTTCTAAATCACCTTGATAGAAGTAGTCCTTGTCATTATCATTACTTACAATTTCACGGAAATCCGTATTGTCTTTCAGCAAAATCTCGCTTTTATTCTCATAGTTCTGTCGATCAGTTTCTGAATTATTTGAGCGGCAGAATGTAATTAAGCTTGCATTATCAATATTGATTATTTCTTCCGCTTCGTTATATGTAATAAGCTTGATACATGCAGAAATTTTCCTTTGAGTAAATGAATTTAATACTTCACATAAATTATCAAGAATATTTGATAATTTTGCCATGTATGTATTGGTTAGTTCAGACACAGTAAGAGTTTTCTTTTTATGGCTGTGCATTATACTAAAAAATTGCCTTAAAGCATCATTCATTAACTTCTGATAATTCCCAGAAGCAATTTCCATCCGATTAATGGCTATACTTCTGTACTTCCGCACACGTAAAAAAAGAATAACAATAAACCCTATGAGAACAACAATTGTAAGCGTGATATACCATTCGAAGGAAATAGAAGTTTTGGTGGACACAATAAGAGTAGCAATAGGGGTGATAATTGTAATTATGCCCGATACTACCGTGATCAAATTGATAACCCACAATGGCATATTATGAAATTTCTCTTTCATAAAGTAATACTCCTAAAAATTATTAGCAATGGGTAGAGTAATAATTATTATACACGTTCTATTTCCATAATTCAACATATTTCTCTTAAATCTACGGATTTTAGTCACCAAACCTCTTTGTTATATGTGATTTCACTTACGACAGGTTGTGAATAAAGGAATACAGTCCAATTCCGGGAACTACACTCAGCTTTTACTTATCCATCTAGTTACGAATTGTTACCTTTCTGCTCGGCTGCTGTTTTATAATGACAGGGTGCTCCAATTCAATACAGTCACAGCTTATGAGTTGCCCACCGCAGGCGGGACGTCGTTCTGCATCACAGCCCCAATGGCAGTAGCTTCCAGACAACGTATTGCCGTCATAGCAATGTTTATTCCGCATTCTCTGGAAAGGCATATGCATATACTGTTCTTCCGACACGGTAGCCATCCGAAAGGATTGTGTCCAAACACTATGTATCCATTGTTTTCCAGATATTTGTTCATTGTCCATAGCCTGCAATTAGCCGATAGACAGTCAGCAGTACATACCATGCCGCCACAATCAGTCTCCACACCAGAACAAAGCCGCCGATCACACCGCCTAGAATAAAGCTGAGCGCGAATACGGCGATTCCGCCACCAAAAGAACTACCGCCAGGCATAACCCAAAGGCGCATCCGATGGATGCCGAAGGGCAGTCCGCAGAGTATCCAGAGCCACACATAATCCATTTCGTCGCCTTTCATGCAGACGGATTTGAAAATACAGTACAAAAGCAGGGCCGCCGCCACGGGCAGCACGCTTTTTGCGAAAAGAACTTTGACCGCTTCACTTCTTGTCATAAGCCGAAACCTCCTTCCATGCTCCCATTATACAAAAAGATTTGAGCCGCGCCCAGGGCTTACAGAAAAATATCTGCAAACAATCCGCGAACGGAACCGGATTTATTCCAGTTCATACCGCTTCTGCTGCTCCTGCTCCTTCGGGACGGAGAGAAGGGCATCCACATTCTGCTTGACCGTTTCGTACTCCTGAACCCCACTCCGGGCAGATCGGCATTCGGCCATAAGACGTTCTTTCTGTTCCGTGAGGGCAGCCAACTCCTTTTCCATGCCATCCGTGGAGGGCAGCGGAACGGCATCCAACCGTTTTAGTTCCCTGGCGGCAGCCTCGAACAAGATAATCTCGCTTTCATGTCCACGGAGAAATTTTTCTTTATCTGCGGATTTCTTGTAGTGGCCATAGACTGGGCGACACTTTCGGTAGGTATCGGAATACTTGGCAATCAGGGTCAGTTCTGCTATCCGGCCTTCTGCTGCCTTAATGGAGGCAAGGACGCTATCCCGCTGGTCAGTCAGAGTGGCCAGCCTGCTTTCCAGTTCCCCATAGCTGTCAATGCCATGCTCCGTCAGGAAGTTCATGGTCCTGGCGGCCTGTTTCAGATTGTTCAGCTTCGCCCAGTGTGCGAACCCAGCACTCTCCTGGGCCTTGATGTTGTTTTGGATATCAATGAGCAGGCTGATCCGTCCGTCACGCTGCTTGGACGGTCTGGAGCGTCCGGCAATCCGGGCGGTGATGGCTTCCTCCGTATAGTCGATGCCCAGAGTTTTCAGTCGGGTAAAGTGTTCCTGGCCGGAGGCCCGGCAGGAAACGTATTTCCCTCGCTTAATCTTATATCCTTCCCTCTGCAGGCGGAGCAGCAAATCTTCAAGGTCGGCGGAGGCGGGGATCAGACGGTCGATGACCGCTTTCAGCTTCGCCTTGTAGCTGGTTCCGGCCTGGGCCGCCTGGTGCTCGATGTAGCTCTTGCCCT